>CALAMM010000168.1 GCA_937925775.1 uncultured Fimbriimonadales bacterium | reverse complement strand
GCGTATGCGCAGCGACTGCCCGTGCGCTTTTGCCCGTGTAGACATACAACACGAGCGTATCGCCCGCTTGCGCAGCCGATGGGAGCCGAACCTTGACGAGCGGACTGGCATACCCGCGTCCGAAGGAGGCTGTGTACGGCGTGGCTGCCGCGCTCGGCGACCCGCCCTGCCAAAGAACCGCTGTGTAGACGCGCACACGCCCGCGCACGCGACCCGCGTACGACGGAGACAACAACAACACCTCGCGCGTATCGCTCGGAACGCTTGTTGCACGCACTCGATAAAGGTTCTGACCTTCCTTAGCAGGGAACCCAATAGCGATGCCTGCGTGCGTCAGCACTCCGCCGTGTTGGTAGCCACGCCCCCAAACAGGGGCTATCCACTGGGAACTGCCGGGCGTCCGACCCGTGCCCAGCAGGTATGGCTGGAACTCTATCCCCCAAACCGCGTCCCGTTCGACATCCGTCAGAATCGCGCGCACTTTACGCAGCACAACCTCTAAGAACGGACGGGTTGGCGTGCCAATCTCGCCCCACATCCGCTGGTGCTGGATGAACTCCGCGCTGTCCCATTCCACAGGCACTAAGGTCGGGTCAGGAACCGAATGGTTCGTGCGGTCAGGCGCAGGCGCAGGCGTCGCGCCACGCCAACCTGCTGGCGCAGCCGACGAATGCTGAGGCATCACAGCGTACAACGGATCCCCCGATGGCGGCAGACCGTTATGAACCCCTATCCGCAACGCAATGGATGGTTGCTCCTGCAGCGCAACAGGCGCGCCCCAAATCCGAACCTCGTCAAACTCCATCACGCTCAAACCGCGCCAGTCCAACTCCACATACTGACTTCTGTCCCGAGCGCTTGCCAACGGGTTCCGTAAGAAACGGTACAAGAGCCGCACATGCTCGGTCTCCCCGTTCAACATCACGCGCATACAGAGGTAATAACGAGCCGCGCCGAGCGTCTTGAAATCCGCGTGCGGGATGGGTCCCTCCGAGCTTGTACCCAGAAACTCAGGGGCTATACCATCGTACGCGCCCGTCAGATAGTTCGGCAGGGAACGCCAGTAAGCGTCTCCAGAAAGCAGATAGGCGTCCCAGTTGTTGCCCAGCCAGTTCTCCCGTTTTGCTCTGTCTAAACTCGCGCCTGTAATCTGCGTGTCGCTACCCGCTGCAAAATAAAAATCGTCCTGACTATGGCTCGGACGGGGTCCATAGGCGAACCTATTCTGGTTATTGAGCGTAGAGTTGAGACGCATCCGCTCGTAGAACCCGATGCCCTCGCTTGCATAGCTGCTCGTGTAGAGATGGAAACTCCCGCGCACGGTTTTCAGTGTAGGGGCAGCAATCACGGGCGCGTCGAACCAATCGTTGATGTTGGAACCGTCCGCTACGCGCCCATTCAGCGGCGGCTGGCTCGGACGGTAACGCGCGTACCGCTCTTGGGAGTCAGTGACAGAGAGTATCTCAGGCGCAGGCACGGCTTCCAGAGGGTAGACGCCGTAAATCCGTATCGGCTGGTTCGGGTCGGGCGTCCAACTTTTTGCCGTCGTACCGCGCTGTGCGCGTGCGACGACCGTCGCGTGGAACCGACGCTCAAAGTCTATCCGACCGTCCGTGTATTCCACAATCTCCGAGCGGTACTCGTCCCCCACCTTCTGGCTAATCTGCAAAAGCCCGCTGCGCATCCACTCGTAGAACTCCGTCGGCTCGTGCGATACAATGTTTACATTCGTGTCCGTTGGGTTCAGCGCGGTCTGCAAGAACCCCAAGAACCGAACGGCGAGCCAGCGGTTCCGACGCAACAAGAAATAACCTGCCGATTGGCACGGCGCGTATAGCACCCCATACTCGCCTAAAGACGGCGTCGCGCCTAACCACGCCTGAACCAATGGATACTCTATAGGGTACGGAATCCAGTAGACGCCGTAGACATGCTCCGCAGTGTTCGTCGGCTGCTTCAAATCGGGCGTGTCATCGGGGCGAGGGCGCAGCCTGCCGAACCCCAGTTCGGCGTTTTCCAAGAGTTGGACAGGCGCACCCTGCGGGGCGACCGTTTCAGGATCGCCCAGCATCCCCTCTACGGGAATCGGAAGCCAATCTTGTTGTGGGGTGTTCATTCTGCCGTGTTCTGAACGCTCTGGGCGCGCCCTCTACGACCAGGGGCGTTCCGCGTACGACCGCCCAGTTGTTGCATCGCCTCTATTGTGAGCGTGTTCTCTGTGAACGGCGCGCCTTGAATGCCCTGCTGTACCATCTGCTGACGCATCAAGAGCGCCAGTTGCAAGGCACGCTGGCGTTTCTCTTCCGCAAGCGGATAGAGGTCGGTCACGCCACGCGCCCAGTAGTAGTAGGCAACATCAGGCACGAGCGTTGCAAGCGTCATTGGGAGCGGTATCCGCTCCGTATCACTGGCAAGCGGTTTGAAAACGGCGTGTGGGGATGGGACAGGCACAAACGCGCCATAAACCCAGAGCGTGCCGTAGTTCCCGCTATTAGCCTCTGGTTCAGGGTAGAACCAGAACCGACCGTTATGGAAGTAATATTGCGCAGGGTAGGAACCGGGCATAGGCGCGCCGCCCAGTCGGTTCTCTGGGAAAATACGGAGCTGTGGCGCACTCACGGGATGCTCGTCCACACTGCTCGGCGCACGCGAGACGCGCTCCGCGTTCTGAAGCAGAATATCAGGACGCTTCTGAACGGACGGGTTCAGCGTGAACCGAAAGAGACTTGTACCTATCTGTCGTTCCCAAAGGATGTGGAACGGGGTCATCAGTCCCGTCGCGCTGAAGTCCCATTCGTAGGCGCGGGTCCCCGTTGCAGGGTACTTGAGTATCCCATTCGTATTATGTTCCAGAGGATAGCTACGCAACGCTACAAGCGCGGCGGAAAATGTCGCGATATCCGCATACGCCCAGTTGATATAGCGGTTCAACTCCGCGTCTGTCGGGCTACGCCAGAGCGATTCGTACTCTATCTGATAACTTAGGTTCTCTCGCAGTTCCGCCAGCGTCAACACTGCTATCGCCTCCCGAACCGAACACCGCGCCGTCCGCGATGCTGATACCACTTGGTCTCTTTGAGCCGTCTGAGGAACGCGCTCTCCGATTCCTGACGCCACATGAGCGCAATCTGCGGGAACAGTCCTTCCGCGAGGTAGCTGGCGACCCAGCGCGCGATAGCAGGCGCGTCCGTCGGTTCAATACCGCGTATCGTCTGAGTAGAGGCGTCCACATAGGGTGTCAGTACGCCTTCTACAAGCAGATAGCCGTCCGTCTGCGGCGCAGGCGTGACGGTCAGCAGCCCGCCCTGAACTAACCAATAGCAGGGCGTGCCTGTCTCTACCGACACCTTCTGCCGAACAGGATATCGGAACATTTTCTGGAGCAAGTGGTACTGGTCACTGCTTGCTTCGCGCCACGAAACAAGGTGCGGATCAATCACCCCGTGTTCTCGGTACTCGATGTGCCGTTCACCCGCGAACAGTTCTATCTCCAACTCGCCGTACAGGTAGCGCGAGACCTCGCCGTACCGTCGTAATCCCAAGTCGATGTAGAACGCGACAGGATCCGTCGGCGTCTCCTGAAGGCTCTCAGGGTTCACCCCGCGCCCCGCTAATCGGATGAGCCGAAGCATCGTCTGCCAATCGTTCGCCTCTGGCAGCACCGATTGGATTTGCCACAGTATCAACTCGCGGAAGGTCGATAGCGTCATCTCAGCGGTTCCCTATGAAGTCATAGACAGCCAAACAGCGCACATGCATAGTGAGCGGGGTCATCGGCGCGAGTTCGACAGCCGTATCCGTCGCGCTCACAAACTGATACCACAGGATACGGTCGTTCTCGTAGTCGTAGCGCAAAATCAGACCGGGCGTGCTGGGCGTATCGCTCAACACGAGTACGGGCGAGTGTCCGAGATAGCGCAAGCCGTCCAGCCCGCCTGTGCGGTACGGCTCCGCGTCGTAGCGGAGTTCATAAATCCCGAATGGAGCGCCGCGTGCGCCCGGAGTCCATAGCACCCGTTGTTGATACACCAACTCAGGTATCGAGGCGTGGTTCCGCTCGTATCTCCAGCAGTCGCCCCTGATGGGTATCTGTCAATCCCCATCCTCCGCCCAGTGTAATCAGGGGCGGTATGTTCACTACTACTGGGGACTGCTCGTTCGGCGAACGCACGACCCAATAGTTTGTGCTGTACGGCTGACCAAGCCAGAAGAGCCGTACATAGCCTGCGACCTCGCGCTGTTCGTCCAGCACGCCCCACAGCCGAGTTTCCAGCGTCTCTACTCGCGCCACCCATTCAAAACTACCGACGGGAGGCGTCGAGTCCCACGAGACGATATGCCAGTCGTTGTTGTGTGGGTCTATCTCGGCGATAAGCGTCTCTGTGCTTCCGCGTGCGATGGACACGCGGATAGGCGCGCGGGTCGCCAACGCGCGGACGCGGATACGCATCGTCGTTCCGACACGGGCGCGCGAGGGGCTAACCCATTGGGCTTCCAGCACGGGCGCGAGCGTTTCCCCTGTGAGAGTTGCCGTCGCGTCTTCTAACCGTGCTCGTACAGTGAACACTCCGTACGGCAACGACGCCAGCCAATCCGTAGGGACGGCGTCGCCTGACCAGTACCCTCGGCTCGGAGGCGGATAGCTACCGCGCGTTTGAACAAGCGAGCCTTGTATCGTCTCGACGATGAGCGTCCCGTCGCTCCCAGAAGCGATGCTCTCGACCTCGAACCGTTCACCGACGGCTCGGCTCGATGGGCTGACCCAGCGCAATGAAACACTCGGCGCGACATCGACCTGCCCTTCCAAGCGGGCTTCTTTGTCTTCCAATCGGAAAATAAGTTCAAACGCGCCGCGCGGTGGAACACGCACCCAGTCGAATGGGTTCCACTGGTCATTGTGTCCGCCCGAGGGCGCGGGCACTGTCGCCAAGAGCGTCTCCACGCTCCCACGCTTGAGGTAGATACGGACAGGCTCGCTGGAACGGTTCGCACGCCACCGAGTGGACGCCACGCTCCCCATCACGCCCGCAGGCGTACCGACCCACTCCGCGTGGATACTTGCCGATTCAGGCGTTATCTCCGTTTCGTAAAGCTCCAGCAGCATCGGCTGGTTCCAGACGCTCGTCACGGGGTACTGCACACGCCACGCGCTACCCAACGGGTTCCCCTGCGGTCGGTAGAACCCGCTCCCTGCGTCTTCAACAGGGTACGAGGTTGCTCCTGCAAGGAACGCGCTCGGCGCGACCCACGCGCTCGGCGCACGAGAGAGCCGAGCGCGAACATGCGCAACGGGATCCGAAGTGCCTGTTATCGGAAGCGTGATTGTGCCGTTCGTGTAGCCACTCCGTACGCCTGCCACTTGACCCATCGGCACAAAACGAACCCAAATCTGACCGCCCAGATAGCTCCACTCGCCCTGTATATCCGTGCTGAGGTTTCCCATGATGGTTTCCATCAGCATCAACTGGTACGGTGTCGGCGAGCCAAGAGACCCTGCGTGGCTGAGTATGACGGAGTTGTTTGCTATCAACTCTACCTGCCCTCCGTTCTCCGCGAGCCGTATCCACGACGCTTGGCTCCAACCAGACACAACAGGCGCGGGCGCGCTCGCTACACAGTTCCGCCCGACGAAAAGCACATAGAACGGCTCTACCAGAACCACAGTATCCAGACTGCTCACCCCGACGCGGAGCGCATAGCCTGCGCGGTAGCCCGAGCTGCCGTACTGCTGAACAAGCGCGACAACATAATAGTAGCTGACAAAGGAAGGCGAGGCTGGCGTAAAGTCGCCGATGGGTATCGACGAAACCAAAGAGGGCGAGTAGGGATATCCGCTCCCGTCCTCGCCGTTTGGCGCGTCGCCGTCTACAAGGTTGTTCTCCGTCGGATTGCTTAAAGAGCCGACATAGAGGTAAGGGAGGAACTCCACGAACTCGTTGATGAACGCTGTGTAGAGGGTACGAGCGCGCCCTTTGATGAGCCACGCACGGTTCCCATCGGGGCTGCGGTTCACCCGAAAGAAGCCGTATCGGTTTGGCTCCGTGACGCCGTCGTCCAACACAAGAACCGTCGGGTCGGGCGGGCAGTCCGTATCAGGCTGAGCAAGCCGAAGATAGTTGTCGCTTCCCGTCGTTCGCCATAAAGCGACCTCGCCCGTTGCAGCAGGAAACAAATCCGCCCGACCATAGCGTATCATCGCCCTAAGAACCGATGGCGGAACGACTCCCACGCGAGACGATAATGTGTGATGTCTGTCCCGCGTTTCACCAGCGGATAGAGATGCTCCGAATAGTAATACTCACTTAGCAAAGACCAGAGCGTGCGCAGGCGCAGTCTCCAATAGAACCCAACCAATAGACCGCCAGAAAACGCGCCTAAAAGAAACGCGAACCAATCGTAGAGCATGCCCATATGCCTCCTATGAACCGTTCTTGTCTTTTTCTTCGCGTCTATCCTCGGGTATCCACCGCGTCAACACGGTATCTAACCCCAACAACTTGAGGTTCCGTCGAATAGAACTGAGTTGACTGATAATCGCTCCGAACATCAGCGTTTGAGCCGAAAGCAACACAATCAAATCGTTCGTCTTTATCTGCCCCTGCAGATAGAAGAGGGCGGAAACAATCAAGATAAGACCCAGTCTTTTAGTGACGCCTCGCATGCTGACATCGCTGTTGAACCGTCGCTCGCGAATGGCGTTCAACACCCCGAGCATATAGTCCACAACCATCAATACAATCACTATCTGAAACGCTTCCGAAAACAAAGTTTCCATCGCCGATTATCCTTCCTTCAGTGCGCGACTGGTCAACACTCGCACGAGCGTCATAGAAATCTGTTTACCGGGACAGGTCTTGGCGGTGCGGTAGATAGGTTCCAGCACGCCCGCTTCCACTAATCGGTTCACCTCCCGATGTCCTATCACCCGTTCGGGAGGCACTTTGTATTTCTTGCAGAGTTGTGCGAGCAATCGGACGAGTGCGCGTTCTTGGGCTTCCGTCATCGGTTGGAGGTCGCCGTGTCCTGAGAGGCAGACGCCAAGCGACTTATGGTTCAGTCCGCGCGTGTGTGCGCCCGTCTGATTTTCGGGACGCCCTGTTTCCACGCGACCGTCGCGCCGAACCACATAGTGGTAGCCGATGTCGTTCCAACCGCGCGCGGTATGCCACGCGCGGATTTCCAACGCGCTCGTGTCGCGTCTACCCTCGTCCCGAAAATCCGCTGCCGTATGCACGACAATATACTCAACGCGCAAGACCGCTCCTCCCTCTGCGGAAAGAAAGTTAGGCGAGCGCGACTAAGACGCGCTCGCCCGATAATGTCTGGTGGTGCGTTAGACTTGGAAGCCCCAGTAGATACCGTGACGACGCATATCGCTCGTCATCAGCTTGTAGACGGTCCAAGCGTCGAACGCATCGATGAAGTTCATCGTCGGTCGCTGGGTAACCACGAAGTTGTCGACATCCTCAAGGAACGCGAAGTGAATGTCCTCTGCGCCGAGCAGATACAGCACACCGGGCGGAACCGCCAGTTCGCTGAGCATCGCAACATCGCGATAAATAGCGTCGATGCCGAAGTCAGCGGGTCCGAACGAACGGCGGTTCTGTTCGAAGATACGCTGCGTCATCGCCAGCTGGTTCATACGGATCAGCACTTCGGGACGGCAGAACCCCGCCTTCGGGCGGTTCGCCCCGTAGTTCACGAAGGTTGCGTAGTAGAGCCGTTCTAAGTCAGCAGGTGTGAACGGGAAGTTGCCTGCGTTCGCCTCGAACGACTGCGTGCTTAGGTTATAGCGCGGATAGATGGGGTTGCCAGAGCTGTCCGTGCCGATAGGATAGATGATTTGAGGCATCTCGACGCGCTCGGAACCGCGCAAGTAGATGCTCAACTCGCTCGGCACGCTCCACCACAAGTTCTTCACCAGTTCACGGCGCAGGTACGCTTTGCGCTGATGGTAATCGGTCGGGAAACCGGTGGGCACGCTCGCAGGAAAGTCCGCCACACCGCGGTTCACCGTCGCCACCGTCTGCTGGCGCATGTTCGGGCTGGTCGCCGTGACAGTCTCGCCGTCTGAGTTAGTATAGAAGAAACTGAAGCTGTTGAACAGGTTCTGGATAGTAGTCCAGTTCGCTGCGCTAATCGTCGTTGATTTCAGAATCGCGTCAACCTGCGCGATGTCTTGTTGGGTAATTGGCGTCAGAATAACCTCGTTGTTCGCGTTCGTGACCCGTTTCCACGCGATGCTGTTGATGTAGTACGGGATACTACCCCACGCCATCGTCGTGGAGTTGATAGGCGAGAAGGTCGGATCGTAGTCCAGCACATAGGCGCGTAGTCCGCCGTCCCAGAGCCGAATGTTCATCGCTTGGCTCTTGGCGCGGATTTCCTCTTCCACGACGCGGTTGATATGGTCTTCGTAGGCGTCCGTACCAACCAACACGCGGTCAAACTGTGGAAACTCCAGTCGGAACGCGATGAACGCGGGATACCACGCCACGCTCCGCCAGCGCGCCTGTTCTAAGTCGAACTCCGACGGCGGCGTCGTGCGGTTCCCGAACGCATCGTAGTACTCGTACCGGTTCGTCTGGTTCGGCAGGTCGTGCAAGTTGAGGCGCGGGTCTTTGATGTGGTAGATGCCCTCTCCGTAGTCCGTGAGGACACGGAACGCCTTCGGCCACCGTTCGACCCCCGTGTGCCAGTTCTTCTGATGGATGTTCTTGAAGTAGTTGAGCGTCGGCGATTGGATCGCGATGCAGCGTATTGTCTCTCCCCGAAAGTATTCGGGTATCTTCCCAAGGTTCCATTTTCCGCGCGTCTCAGGCAACTGAGGCGGTGTATTGAGCCGCGTCAGGTGCAAGTTCTGATCGCTAAGCGGATAAGTGTCCATCCAAGGCATTCGTTAGTTTCCCCCCCTCCACCGTTTGATAAGTATCGTTAGCCGTTCTCTCGCAAGTAATCGGAGAATTTCCGAAACTCGTTCGGTCGCACTTCCGTCTCGCGCGGGCGCGGCGCCAAGAACGGGAAACGCGGTTCAGAGCGAGCCATCTCGCCCAAACGGGCGTTCCGATGCGTCGCCAGATAATCGTACGCAGCGGCTTTGATGGCTAAACTCGGCGGTATCCCTTTCGCCTGCGCGTCGCCCCAAATCGCGCGCAATTGTTCGTCGGAAAGGATAATCCCCTCCGATTGAAGCGAACGCGCTACCATACGGAACGCTTCCGTCTCGGTCTGCGCGTTGATCATCTGTGTCGTGTGTTGCAACGCCTGAACCGTCTGCGCCAGTATCGCTTGCATCTTGTCCAACCGAGATTCCACATCACTTTTCGTTGGTTGCTCAGGGACATCCTGCGACGGTACATTGCTCGGCTGTGCAGCAGCCATCAACCGCGCAAACAGCGCGTCCAGCTCGTCCTCCTGCATTACTTCGCCTTCTTCATCTGAAACGAGGAACTCTTCCGCGCCGTCACGCGCTTGCTCAACTCGTTCTTTGGCACGGAGTTCCGCGTCGTCACTTTCTTCGCTATAGACGAACGGTTCTTCATCATCTGTCGGCTCCTCCTCCTGTCCCACGCCGGGTTCAATACCCAACGCGCGATATTCCTGCTGCTCTTGCTCCGCTAAGAATTCGCTGAAAGTGCGGATTCGTTCGTTCATGAGATTGCCTCCGCTTCAGGTATCGCTTCCAAGTCAGGGTCTTCCAACAGAACCGACGCGGCGGAGAGCGGATTCTCGAACCCACCCACACCTTCGGGCAATGCGCCGCCCATCGCCCGAGCCAGCATCTCTGCCATCGCGGGATCCATCATCTGTGCCATCGCGGGATCCATCATCTGCGCCATTGCGGGATCTGCCTGAGCAGGCGTCGGTTGTTGCGGTTTGAGCGAACGCACATCGACCCCCAAATCGCGCAGGATACGGTCAATCAACGGCGTCAACTCGTACATCTGACCTGTCTGAGCCAACAACTGGAACATCGAGGTGAGCAGTTGCAATGCCTGCATGTAGTTCTGACGACGCTCCATCAAACTGACATGACCTGTATATGCCAACGAGATACGGCACTGCGTGAAGAACGATTCGTAGTCGTAGAAGTCGCCGATTTGCTCGAAGATGGGGTTCTTGAGCAACCGCGAGTCCGCGCCCCCAACGACGAGATAGCGTGTGCCTGTGTCCGTTTCGTGAGGCTCGACAAGCAACTGCTGGAGCGGGCGGGGGAGCAGAATCAGGTAGTGCTGGAACGCACGCACAAACGGCTCCAGCGAACGCGCTACCTGCTCGTGCAAAGTCTGCAACTTCAAGTTCGTGTTCTGCTGCATCGCGACCACTTCGCTCGCCACGCGCGTCACGCCGACCTGACCCAACATGTAGGGATTGACGCCCGTGATGGTAGTGATGATACCTTCCACCTCGCGCAACCCGACCTGTATTTCTGGCAACGAGACGCCTCCGAGGAAAGTGATGGGCGGTTTCACGCTCGGCTCAGGCGAGTTGTATCCTATCGCGTGGAACACATCCTCAAACTCGTGGAACGATTCGGAATCCTCATCGAAAATATCAAACTGGTAGAGCGCGTAGCGACCCTTAAGCGACTCTTTCATAATCGCCTCCACCAGTTTCTCATAGGCTTCGTAGAGGTTATAGCCCCGATAGCGTGTGCGCACGACGCGCTCCAGCGTGCCTATCGGCAAATCAATCCAGCTTGCCTCGCTCTCGTGCGCGTAGTGGTACTCACGCTCGGCGCGTTCGGACATCTCCACGAACGCGCGGTATCCGACGGAGGTGTCTATAGGCGTCCGATAGCCAGTATGCAGGCTCCGCTCCGCGCCTATCAGCCAGAAGTGCCCGTACCGCGCTTCCATCGGGAACTCGCCGACGAGCTTGTCTTTGTAGTAGTAGCGGAACCGCTCGCCGTCTACGATTTCAATCACAGGTACGACGGCGTCGTGGTACACAAGCGGGTCGCGCCGTTCTATCGGCTTCGTTTCACGCCATTTGAGAAGCGACTTCGCGTCGTCCCACGGAACAAACGCCACTCGCGCCGTCCAGCGCGGACGCTGCCAACACGGATACGCGACGCTATACTCAGGACGAAGCGGGTACACGCCGAACGGCGTCAGCCCCACGCCCCCAACGCCCGTAATCAGAAAATCGCGTATGGCTATCTCCCAGAGCGGGTGCGCAACGGCGTGATATAACCGCTCGAACAGCGTCAGTACCATCGGACGATCAGGCTCGCAACGAAACTCTATCCGCCCTATCAACAACGCGGTGAGCGTATCGATGTCGACCGTCGCACGCATGCGCAACGCCTCGCGCCGAAGATAGAGCAGATGCTCCCGACGCGCAGCGTGGTAGAGCGTGTCCGCTATCCAGCGGATTCCCTTGGTGTTCACGCCTTCGAACGCTTCCGACGCCCAGTCAATATCGTAAAGCGTCGTCGCAGGACTGGGCGGATTACCCGTCAGAAGCGGTCGTGTCGCTATTCGCATGGCTGAAACCCCAGAAGCGCGTGTTCGTTTCGCGCATAATGTCTTCCGCCGTCACCTGCTCGCCCGTCGTGCGTTGGTGAACCGTAGCATACGCCATCGCCTTCGAATAACTAATCGGCTCGCGTACGGGGCGATTCAACGGGTCTCGGAACATCGGATGCCAACGCTCCCACTCCTCATTGATCCCCCACATCATCGGGACGCTCGTCGCCGTGAAAGAACGGCGATAATCGCACGCCCCGCAGTGAGGGCAACGGTCAGAAACGCTCGGCTCATAGCCGCACTCGTGGTTCCAAAACTCATAGAACCCCCGACATTCATTACACTGGACTTCTACCCAGCCACGCGGAAACGCTTTGTTTCGTGTCATCAATCCCACCTCGCTTTAGTTAACCGCTCCACACGGCGCTGACGCCCCACAGACGCCTGAGGCGTCAGCCACTGCTGCCAATGACGCTGGATGTCCAACACCTGCATCGCCTCAGGGTCTGGTGGATCGTTCGTCAAGGCGTACTCCGTCGCATGCGCTAACGCCGTCAGCGCGTGGTCAGGCTTTGTGATGTCCTCGCGCGCCCCGTACGGGTCTACAGGGCGCACCTTCTGCAACTCTTGCATCACCGCTCGTGTGTTCGGCTCGTATAAGAGTACCCGTTGCTCCGAAAGCATCAACCGCAGATGACGCCAACGCGCAGGACGGTCGCGTATCCCCCGCTGCAACGGGACGCCCAGACGCTCCAACAACGACGCCAGCGTCACACCGCCCGAACGACCCGTCTGGTTCCAAAAATCAGGATCCGCGATTACCATCCGCAACGGCGCACGACCTATCTTGTGCACCAACGCGCCCGATACCCAATAGACAAACTCCTGATCGTCTATCTTCACCTCGTACCCCACATAGGGCACTCTGAAAAGACCGTCAGGGCAGTACGCTGCCAGCACACACGCACTGGGCGCAGTGAACCCGTAGTCTACGCCCAATACCCAATCGGCGTGCGCCATCTGCTCCAAGTCCGATTGTGTCCACTCCGAAACTAAACGAGGCTCTATCGGGAACGGACGCTCGTATCCGAACAATATAACAGCAGCGTATTCCTGCAGAAACGCACGCTCCACAGGACCCAAATCCCGTTCCGCTACACCGCGCAGGCGATAGAAACGGGAACGCAACTCCGCTATCTCCTCAGGCGGCAAGTACGGGTTCGTCCATGTCGGACTGCGCATGAACATGAAGTGCCCTGTGGGGCTGAGCAACAAGTGCATGCCGTCCTGCCACCCATAGGGAACCTGTATCCCTTCTGACTCCGCCCACTCGATGACCCAGTTCTTGCCTTTCGGCGTGCCCGCCATCAGCAGGTGTCCGCGATAATCCGTCAGGGACGGGCGAATCGCGTAGTGCACCAAGTCGCCAGGGACTTCGGAACATTCGTCAATCACAGCAAAGGTGACGCCTGCGCCACGATGCGTCTCGCGGTTCTTGCCCGAACGGGGTTCTATCCGAACACGACCTGCCACCAAGTGCGGATCACGCGGGTTCGTGTATTCCTTCAACGGCAAGTTCAAACGCTCGCACAACATCCGCAGATAGTTCAGCGTCTCCTGTATCTGCTTCGATTCGGGCGCGATAATCCGCACGCGCGGCGACGGATGCTCCATCGCGTGCATCTCTTGGATATGCACCATCAACTTCATCGCCAGCAGATGCGTCTTGCCCCAACGACGCCCGTTCAGGAACACCTCGTACCGCGAACTGTGACGGAACGCTTCTAACTGACCCGCATGCGGCTCGCGCCCAATCAGCGCGAACATCTTCCGTATCTGCTCCAACTCCGCGTCCGTACGAACACGCGACTCAGGTAGAAACATAACCCTATGTGTACCCCACTGTCGTCATATGCATTGGAACACCATAACCACCGCCCCCACCCCCTGAACGACCCATCAACGCCATCATCAGCAACATCATCATCAACATCTGGGGATCCATCCCAAACATTCGGTTCTGTTGGTTTTGCTGGTTTGGCTGGGGTTGCGGGTTCGGCGCAGCGGGTTGGTTCGGCTGTGCGGGCGTGTTGGGATCCCGTATCACACGGAAAAAGCCCGGCAACTCCTGCTCGTATAGACGACGGAAATCGTCATGCGTAATCGGCGCGCCCATCTGATACAAGTGAGGCGTTCTGGGGTTCACGATAATCTCGTGAGCCGTGCCGTCAGGCTTGTAAAGGAAATGCTTTGGTTGACCGCCAGAGTTCACCTGCAACAGCACGCCCTCCTGCAACAACGAACGACGCGCTTCTGGCGGTATTGGAACCCCGTGCGTCTGGTACCAAGTATGGAGCGCGTTGCTCAAACCTGAAAACAGCAATGTCAACGGATCCGCATAGGTTCTGCTCCCCGTATTGGGTTGCTGTTGCGGTTGTGGTTGCTGTTGCGGCTGTGGTTGCGGTTGGTTTTGCATGCGTGCGACTGCCATCTCTTTCTCGCCTCCTGTGTGGATACTACCGACCTGAACGCTGTTGGAGCATCATCATCATCAACAGCAACATCATCCAGAAGTTGTTTGCTGTCTGTGTGTCCGTCGCGTTCGGGTCTTGTTGAAAGCGTTGGTAGGCGCGCTGCGCCGTCTCGCGCAAATCGCGCTCCGATACATCCTCCGCTTGACGAAACGCCCGATACAGCTGGTTCTGAGACAACTCGCCCATCACTTTCCCCTCGCTATCCAGCAACTGAAGACGCCCCGTATCGCGATTCATCACGAAACGATACGGCTTCCCATCCACCTCCAACTCGAACATCGGAGGACGCTCAAACGCCTCAGGCACAGCCTCTACACGCGCCTCGCCAGCCCCACCCGCTAAAGGCGACAAAGAAAACAAAGGCGCGGCACGGTCGTTGGAAAGGTTGGGATTCCCAGTCAAAGGCTGTTGACGAACTACAGTTGTGTTCTGACGCCGCGTAGGCTGTCGAACAACTACAGTCGGCTCCCGACGCTCCTCAGAACCCCCACTACCGCCAGCTGGACCCTGACGCGGCGCAGGCGGTCCACCACCTGCAGGAGCATTAGGATTAGGAGCAGGAGGAGCAGGCGGTCCACCACCTGCAGGAGCCGTAGCATCTGGCAGTTGACCAGTTGGAGTCTCGCTAGGCGGTTCATCGCCTCCACCGTTGGGCGCAAGCAGTCCCATCGCGCGGAGTGTAAGGTACATGATGGGCGCAGCGCCACCCACACCCACCATACCTCGCACAAGTTTGCTCCGAGAATTCTTTTCCGCTTTCGTCTGGGTCAGTTGCTTTTGTTCCGCTACAACGCTTTTGCCCCCGTTCTGAGGCTTTGAACCGTCGGTTTGAGCCTTCTCTCTTTTCGGTTTTTTCTGCCCCCCCGAAACTTTATTGCCGTTCGAACTCGTTTTCCTTCGCGGTTGCGGTTTACGCTTTTCCTCTACGGGAGCGGGATTTCCAGTGGTAGTAGTAGGAGCAGTAGGGGGAGCAGTAGGGGCGCCACTCGCGTCGGACCCAGCGGCAGGGGCAGCAGCGGCGTCCTTAGCGGCAGCAGCCTCAGCAGCAGCGGCGGCGGCAGCAGCAGCGGGTTTCGTACCAACCTTCGGTCCTGAAGGAGATACTTGGCGCATTGCTACTTGTTGGCGTTGGGGCGCGTAACCCTCTTGCACAAGTTGCCTGAGATACTCGCCCCCTATTATCTCTTCAGATTTGCCCCGAACGGTTCCCGGACCCCCCAAGCCGAGAAACTGGCTAAAAGGAAAGTGTGCCATCCTTCTCCTCCTCTTCTCCCCAAAGTTTATGGATTGCCGTAGCAGCGGTGACGACACGCGCCCAGCGCACAGGGTCCGAAACGCTTGCCAAGTTCGGCACGGGAACCCGACCCTGCAAGATGTCCAA
>CALAMM010000167.1 GCA_937925775.1 uncultured Fimbriimonadales bacterium | reverse complement strand
CTGGAAGTGCTGGGACCACGCACGCTGGACACGGCGCGCTACACTTTCGAGATACGGGGCAGGGCGGCGCCGTCGCAGGCGGAAATCATCGCCGACGCCCTGCGCGAGCATTTGCTCCTCAAGGCGAAAGCAGAGGGAGTCCCTCTCGGATGAGTGGGTGGCTGTTCGCTACCTGAAAACTCGGTATAATCTTGCCCGATGCGGTTCGTTTTCAAGTGGCTGCTGTTCGCGGTCGCGCTCCATCTTACCTTCTGGAGCGGCGCACGACTGGGGCTGGATATGAGCCCCAGTCCGAACTGGCAGGATAATCTTCTGATGGCGCTGCTGCTGGGGTTGGTCAACGCTTTTATCAGGCGCGGCGTGCAGCTGGCTCTGTTGCCGCTGAACTGTCTGACGCTGGGGGTGGCGGGCGTGCTGGTGAACGCTTTGCTGTTTTGGGCGGTCTTCGCGCTCGCGCCGTTTAACTTCCGCGTGGGCAACTTCTGGGCGGCGCTGTACGGCAGTCTCGTGCTGGGGATTATCAACGGTTTGCTGAGTGGCGTGCTACTCGGCGAGGAGAAGGAGCGGAGACGGCGGTGAGCGGGCTGGGGCGACTGCTGCGCGGGTTAGCCCTCTGGATTGGGCTGTATGTCTTGTTGACGGCGACGCACATGGGCGTGCTGTACGGCATCAACGCCCTGCGCACGCGCTACGAGAGTGCGCTCGAAGCGCGACTTGGCGCGGAAGCGGTTGACCGAGAACCGCCCTACATCGGGGGAGAACGGCTTATCGTGGCGCTCGACATCCAGCCCAGCACATACTGGCTCGAATCGCTGGGAATGAGCGCCGTGATGAGCCTGATAGTGGCGATTTTTGTGGGCTTGGGGTCGCTCGTGTTTCGCAAACAGCGCGCTCTGAAGCTGATGTCGGTCTCGCTGTTTGTGAACGGGCTGATTTTCTACTTTTTTTCGCTGCTGAGTGAACAGCTATTTGCGGGCTATCTGCTGGGCAAGCCTGCGTCGGCGATTGTGCCTGCGATTCTGGTTGGGCTGGTACAGGGGGTGGTCAGCGCACTCGTGCTGGGGGGCAAGGGATGAGTTCGACAGGGCGACTGGTGGCGGTGACGGGAGTGTCGGGGGCGGGTAAAACGCTCGCCATCCAGACGCTGGAGGACATCGGCTACTTCTGTATTGATAATCTGCCCCCCTCGATGCTGGAATCGCTACGCGAGCGGGTGCTTAGTGGTCAGCGTATGGCGGTGGTGGTGGATACCCGCGCTGGCGAGCCGTTGGAGCAGGCGGAAGAGACACTGACGCGCATGAAGCAGGATGGGCTGCCAGTAGAAGTGTTGTTTCTGGACTGTGCGGACGAGATACTCATCCGTCGTTTCAAGGAGACGCGCCGTCCCCATCCGTTGGCGAGTGCGGAGCCGAGCCTCTCCAAAGCCATTTGCAAGGAGCGCGCCCTGCTTGCCCCGCTCAAAGCGATTGCCGACCACACGCTCGACACGACCCTGTTCCGCCCTCAGGATTTACGCGAGGCGATTCGGAAGCTGTATGGCGATGAGAAGACCCTGTCGCCCCTGCGCGTGCGCGTGGTCTCGTTCGGCTTCAAATATGGCGTGCCTGCCGACGCCGACCTTGTGTTCGATGTGCGGTTCTTGCGCAATCCGCACTATGTGCCCAGCCTGAAGCCCAAGCCGGGCACGGACGCGGCTGTGCGCGAGTATGTGCTGGGCGATGCCGAGACGCAGGAATTCTTGGAGCGGATGCGTAATTTTCTGGCGTATCTTTTACCGCGCTACGAGCGCGAGGGGAAAGCCTACTTGACGGTCGGGATTGGATGCACGGGCGGGCGGCACCGCTCGGTGGTGCTGGGCGAGGAGTTGGGCGCGTGGTTTGCGGCGCAGGGTTATCGCGCGACTGTGGAGCATCGCGATGTCGCGCGGGGGGAGGCATAAGATGGCAGAAGGGCGATGGCGCTGGCTGCTGCCGGGGATGCAGGTGAAGCGCTGGCTCGCGCTCTCCAGCGTGGGCTTAGTGGTCGCGTTGCTGGGGCTTTGGGTGGGGCTGGGTGGCGCCCCCGCGCACTGGCTGGACTCCCTCTACCGCGCCCTCGAGCAGCCGATTCAAGCGATTGCGCCCACGCCGCGCGCGGCACAAGCGATGCGCTGGGGGTTGGGCGTGGCGCTGGGCGCACTGGGACTGGGGATCTGGTGGTGGGGCTTGCGCCGCGCATGGCGCACGCTGGTCGGTATCTTGCAGCCGCGTGCGAGCGGGCGCGTGTGGGATGTGCTGTCGCGCTACGCGCTCATGGCGCACGGCAAGCGCGTGGTGGTCATCGGCGGCGGTACAGGGCTATCCACCCTGCTACGCGGACTGAAGCGCTACACCGCCAACATCGTCGCGATCGTCACGGTCACCGACGACGGCGGCTCGTCGGGCAAACTGCGTCAGGAACTCGGCATCCTCCCCCCTGGCGACATCCGCAACTGCCTCATCGCCTTAGCCGACGCCGAAGGCGCGATGACCGCCCTGCTACAACACCGCTTCAAAGACGATGCGGGCAACCTCAGCGGACACTCCGTGGGCAACCTACTCATCGCCGCCATGACCCAAATCAAAGACGGCGACTTCGAACAGGCGATCCAGGAAATCAGCAAAGTGCTGGCGATTCGCGGGCGCGTGCTGCCCTCCACGCTGACCCATGTGAACCTGCGTGCGGAGATGGAGGACGGCACCTGCGTGGAGGGTGAGACCGCGATTGTGGAATACCCCGCGCGGATTCGGCGGATGCACCTCGTTCCGCCCGATGCAGAGCCGCCGCAGGAAGCCCTCGAGGCAATCAAACAGGCGGATGTGGTCGTGCTGGGACCTGGCAGTCTGTTCACGAGCGTGATTCCGAACCTGCTCGTGCCCAAAATCGCCGACGCGCTTCGAGCAACCGACGCCCTGCGCGTCTATGTGTGTAATGTGATGACGCAACCTGGCGAGACCGACGGGTTCATGGCGTCCGACCATGTGCGCGCGATAGAGGCGCACGCGGGCGGGCGCGTGTTCGACTATGTGCTGGTGAACAACGCGACGCCCACCCCCGAACTGATGGAACGCTACCGCGCGAGCGGGCAGGAACTTGTGCAGCCTGACATCGATCGCATCCGCCAGATGGGCTACAAGGTGTCGGTGGGCAACTTCATCAGTCAGAGCGACTATGTGCGCCACGACCCTGTGCGCCTCGCAGAGGCGATCCTTCGCTTAGCGAAGTGAACCGCTCCGTAATCGCCATCAAAGAACGGGTATCTTTACAGGGGAGGTATCCTGTATGCAGCGGATATATGGGGTTCTTGGGATCCTGATTCTGATTGGTTCGGCGTTTGCCAACGACGCTGCAACGCGATTCCAACGGGCAATCGAGCAGCATGGTGGCGACGCCTACCGTGCCCTTGCACAACGCGGGGTGAAACTGGAGTACGCGATCACCAGCGAATACGGCGGTAAAAGCAGTGCGAAGCGCACGCTTTACATCAAGGGTGCCAAGCGGCTCAGCGAGGTTCGCTACGGCGACGACGAATACCTCCTCGGCTTCGACGGCAACAAAGGCTGGCGCAAAAACGATTACCTCAGCTCCAGCATCGCGCAGGAAGAGGAGTGGGAGTTGAAAGATAGCGTCTATACCCATTTCGTGCAAATCCCCCACTGGCTCTCTGCGGGGACGCTCGTCGGCGGCGAGGAGCGCAAACTCCCCGACGGACGCCCTGCCTACCGCATTACGGTGCAGCTGCCCGAACCCGACCATCAGCGCAACTTGCCGAAGAAACCCGACAACAAACTCCACTGCTACCTCGACGAGCAGAACCAGATTGTCGGCATGGAGTATCAGCAGGTGAATTATGAGACTGACAAGGTAAGCCGTATTAGCGTGGTCTATCATGGGTTCCGCGCCGTGCCGACACCGCTGGGTGAGGTGCGGATGCCCCTCGAAACGCGCATGTATCGCGACGGGGCACATGAGCTGACCTATTTTATGACCGCGATGGATGCCACGACAGAGCTGGACGACACGCGCTTCCAGCGACCGCCGCACGGAACCCCGCCCGTCGTGCGCGACAACCTGCCTGTGAAGGTTCCCTTCCGCTTCAGCACCAACTCCCTGTATGTGCAAATCTACTTGAACGGTAAGGGACCCTATTGGATTATCTACGACACGGGGGCATCGGGCACATGGATTGACGACTCCATCGTGAAAGAGGCGGGGCTGGAGAAAATCCCCAACAGCGACTACTGGTCGACGATGGTCTACGGCGCGTTCCCTTCGTACCGAGTGCGCGTGAAGAGCCTCAAGGTGGGCGAGGCGGAGGTGCGCAATGTCGTCATCAGCGGCGGCGCGGTCTGGCGCACCCCTATCGGCAGCGACACAATCGATGGGAAGCGCGTGATCGGGCTGCTGGGACGCGAGACCATCGCCGCGTTCCAGACCACCGTGAACTTCGCCGAGCGCACCATCACCTTCGAACCGCACGACGCGCCCCTACCCGAAGGCATCGTAATCCCCTTTGAGATGGCGGGTGACCATGTGCTGGTGACGATGACCGTCGGACAAAAAGAACAGCCTATTCGCATGATTGTGGACACAGGCGCATCCACCAATCTCCTACCGCCCTCCTACAAGCACGATAAGAACGACGGTCCCTCTTTGACCATCGCCGAGTGGTACAAGCGGCTGGGCGAGTTCTTCGAAGGCGACGACTACAACTTTTTCACGGGCGACCTGCTGGTGTATCGGATCAACCGCATGCGTCTGGGTCCGCTGCAGTTCAACTCGGTTTATGCTTATCACAAGCTCTCGGAGAATGCGCGTTCCGACTCTGTGACGGCGTTGCAGACGCGCTACGGCTTGCTGGGCGTGCCGATTATGCGCCATTACAAGGTGACCTATAACTACTTCCGCGAGGTGATGGTATGGCAGCCGAACACGGAAGCCGAGCGCGCCGCCGATAACGCGGGCTACGGCATCTGGTGGCGCAAGCAAGGTAAGGACCTCATCGTGCGCTGGGTGATGCCGATGTCAGACGCCGATTTGGCGGGCATCAAGGCAGGCGACAAAATCCTACTCATCGACGGGCAATCGCCTGCGAACTGGACGGAGAAGCAGCTGGTAGATCGGCTCTCCTACACGAAGGTCGGACGCCCGCTCAAACTCACGGTAGAACGCGCTGGTAAACGGCTGGAGTTCAACCTAACAGCGAGCAACTACGAGTTATAAGGGCCTGTCTGAGGAGTAGAGGAGCCTTGCCCGTGCGCTCGCGTGGCTTGGACATTCTTGTCCAAGCGCGGTTCGTTGGCGGGGATGCGGACGCTACGCGATGTGGCTTGGACATTCTTGTCCAAGCACGCTTCGTCGGCGAAACGCTGACGCTACGCGGTGGGTGGGGTGTCATCGGCGTGGGCAGCGGTGGTATGGCGGGTGCGACGACATTCCTGTCGTCGCGGATTTGCTTGGCGGGACGCTTTGCGACGCCAGAACGGGTGCGACGACATTCCTGTCGTCGCGGGTTTTCTTCGGGGATGTCGGTGTTGCGACGCCAGAACGGG
>CALAMM010000166.1 GCA_937925775.1 uncultured Fimbriimonadales bacterium | reverse complement strand
CTCAATTAGCGTAAAGCCGTGTCGTCGCATGGTCATGAACCTCCTGCAGTGCAATTGTACCTCAAGTCAGTGTTAAGGAAGTATTAAAGACCCTGCACAGATTGCGGGGTTATTCACGGTTCGCTCATGGTTTGCGCAGGATGCAATAGAGATTATTCACGAAATAGTCCCCCACCAGCGGCAGGTGGCGCAGGATACTAAACAAGCGCACCACAGGATGACGACTGCAGTTTGGTTGAAAAAACTCGACTTCAAAGCCCGACTCGTAGATGATGCGCCGATAGTCTCGGAAGGCGAGCATGTTCAATCCGAGGTCGCGGTAGGATTGCAAGGGGCGTCCGAGTCGCTTTGCGGTAGCGTTCAGTACGAGGCGGTCTGGCACAATCAGGTGCGCCCAGGGGAGGTTGATCCCGATGAGTCGCTTGATTGTGTCGTGGTCGCCGAAGGGGCTGTTCCACAGCGGGCCGATGGCGGCATAGAGTCGCCCGCCCGACTTGAGGCGTTCCCGCATCTCGGCAAGCACTTTGGGCAGATTCATCACATGCTCAAAGGTATCTTTGCTGGTCATCAGGTCGAAGTCGCCCTCGTTCAGGTTGGCGATGTCGATGCAGTGGAACGCCACGCGGTCGGCGAGTTCTGGGTAGTTTTGTTGCAAGTTTAGCTGGGCGAAGTGGATGAGTTGCGGGTTGAGGTCGACGCCGACCACATACGCGGCGCCTGCCTTCGCCATATCGATGCACAGGCTGCCGTGCCCGCAGCCGAGGTCCAGCACGCGCTTGCCCTGCAGGTTGGGCTGTCCACCGAGTCGGCTCCAGAAGCGCGGGTTTTCCCACGCGCCGCGTTGGAAATACGCCACATCGCGCGGGTTCAGCTCGGCTACAGGCGGGTTTTGATCCATGAACTCAGCTCCCTCTGGCTCACTGCGTGCTGCTCGTGGGTATGTAGGTCTTTGACGGTGGCTATGCCCTGCGCCAGTTCCATTTCACCCAGCAGGACGGCGAAGCGTGCGCCGTTGCGATTGGCGAGGCGCATTTGCGCTTTAGGGCTACGCCCTTCGAGGTCTAAGTCGGTGGCGAGGGCAGCGCGACGCAGCTGCTGGGCGATTTGGAGCGCGACTGGGCGAGCGGCGTCGCCAAACGCCACTACGAACACATCCAGCGGGGGCGGTGTGGGCACAGGCGCGTGCAACGCTTGCAACACCAGCAGCGTGCGCTCGACGCCGATACCAACGCCCAGCGCGGGGGTCGGAGGACCACCCAGATCTTCGACCAAACCATCGTAGCGTCCCCCGCCGCACAGCGCGTTCTGTGCGCCCAGCCCTTGCGACGCGACCACTTCAAAAGTAGTACGGGTGTAGTAATCCAGCCCGCGCACAAGCCGATGGTCGCGCACATACGCCACCTCCAACGCTTTGAGCAGGCTCTGCAAGCCTTCAAAGTGAGCGCGGCAGTCGTCGCACAGGTACGGGTCAATCGGCGGCGCGGACGCAGTGATCTCAAAGCATTCCTTACAGTCCAGGATACGCAGCGGGTTGCGCTCCAGCCGTGCTTGGCAGTTTTTGCAAAGCCTGTTGAAGTTTTCGCTTCCGAAGTTGCGCACCGCTTCTCGGTACGCAGGGCGACATTCGGGGCAGCCGATGGTGTTGAGGCGCAGCTCCAGCGCGTCTGCAGGGAGCCCCAGCGACATAAAAAAGTCCATCACCATGCAAAGCAGTTCAGCGTCGGCGAGGGGGGACGCTGCGCCGAAGATTTCCGCGCCGAACTGATGCGCCTGCCGATATCGTCCCTTCTGGGGTCGCTCGCCACGAAAGAAAGGGGTGATGTAGTAGAGTTTCTGCACACCGCCCCCACTGTACAGCCCATGCTCCAAGTAGGCTCGTACGACGGGGGCGGTGCCTTCGGGCTTCAGCGCGTACCGTTCCTCGCCACGCTGGAGCACATACATCTCTTTGGAGACAATATCACTGGTCTCGCCGACGCTCCGCTCGAACAGCTCCGCACTCTCCAGTATGGGGGTGCGGATTTCGCCATAACCGTATCGTCGGCAGTGTTCACGCCAGCGCGATTCCACATACTGCCAGAGTAGGCTCTGCTCTGGCAGGATATCGTGCATGCCCTCTAACGCGCGATACTTGAGTTCCATCGTTATTGTGGTGAGGCGTTAATCTGCTTGCCGATATAGTGCTGGATTTTCGGGTTCGCGTTGAGTGTGGTCATCAGGGCGCCCATGCCCCGCGCGATGTGAATTTCGCCTTCGTAAACCACGATAAAGGTCGGTGTAGAGTTGACGCCGAGCTTGCTACCTTCCTCAAAATCGCGATAGATTTTCTTGAAGTGGACCTCTTTTTGGTTGTCGGCGGCATAGCGCACTTTTTTGCTGTCCAGTCCCAGCTGTTCGGCGATGCGTTCGATGCGAGCGGGCGTGAGTTGCTGCTGGCTTTCGAACAGCGCGGCGTACATTTCCCAGAATTTGCCCTGTGCGCCCGCCTCTTCCGCCGCTGCGGCGGCCGCCCACGCCATCGGATGGATGTTGATGAGCGGATAATGCCGAAACACGAAGAGAACCTTGTCGCCCAGTTGCGGTAGGATTTGTCTCTCCAGCAGTTCATACGCCTGCTTGCAGGCAGGGCACTGGAAATCGGAGAACTCCACGATGACCAGGGGCGCGTTTTCGTTGCCCTTGCGCCATCCCTGCCCATCCAAGTAAAGCAGGGTCAGCTTCTCGTTATCTGCCTGCTGCACCTCTGCTTTGGTCGCTCGGTTCCACTGCCAGCCGCCGTAGGCAAGCCCCACAACGATGAGGAGGAGCGAGACGGCGACCGATTGGAGTAGTTCGCGCGTGAGCATTCCCGCTGCCGAGGGTGCCCCGCGTAGCCCGATAAGCGATAGCAACCACACAACCAGATTCGACCCCGCCGCGCCCAGACACCACCAGCAGGGCGAGCCTTTCTCGTACAGGTTTAGCACAAAAAGTTGGACATAAGTAAAGTACGCGAACGCCAGAAGCCCTAAAGTGCTGAGCGCAGCCAGCGCGTTCCCGTAGCTGCGCCACTGCTCGGGATACTGCAGGCGTGAGAGCGCAAGCACGACCAGCACGCCGAAGTAGCCGAACCCCAACGCCGCCACAGGAACCCCCGCAATCCGCGAGTAGGGCGAGCGCGCCACCTCATCGCAGCCGCCGCCCGTGCAGGGCAACGCGAAATCCGCCGAATGCGAAATCCACAACAACGCGGAAATCACCATGCCCACCGAAGCGAACAGAACGATCAGGCGGTTCAGGATAATTGCGTTCATAGGCGGTACCTCCAAGTAGAAAGTATACCTGTTTAGCGTGCCACGCCGTTCCCTTCATAAGCATAGCCCCAGTCCTTGCCGCCAATCAAGTACTCCAGAGCAAACAGTACGCCCAGAAGCAGGATTGTAACTGAGGCAGCGACTTTCCCTGTGAGCAGCCCAACACCTGCTACAGCGGCACAGACTGCTATGGCAGCGTGTATCACGCCGGCGCGATACCAGAGCAGCCGAATCGAGTTGCGCAGCCAGTAAATGACCCCTGCAGTAGCGCCTGCAATTGCCAGCGCAGCGATGGGGTCGAAGCGCCATCCCAGCGCCGTGAGCCAGCCCCTCGCCCAGCCCGCCTGTTGTTGCCAAGATTGCCACGAGTCCAAAGCAACCGCCAGCGCGGTCAATGTGCCTCCTGCGATGAGTAGGGCGATTAGTAGCGCAACCCCCTGTCTGGAAGAGATAGTCGGGCGCAGGACACCTGTGAAAAGCGCAATTGCCGCACCGAAGGCAAGCGTTGTTGGAATCCATGCGTCCAGCGCCGCGCCCAGCATCGGCAACCCGAACAGACCCAGTAGTAGCCCATACGCCATCCCCAGTGCTGTCCGCCCGCGTGCGCCAAACCCCAGCCGCCCCCGACTCTCCAGCCAGCTGGCAGGCGCAAGCACCGCTGCTGCAAGCGCAAAGCCCCAGAACCATTCGTTGAGGCAAAACGGGCAGCCCCCTCCGATAACTCCTTCACTAAGCAGCGAGCGTTTCGCTCCGTAGCCCCCTGCAAGGAGGATATCCGCCCCTATTGTGATCAGGGCGACGCTCGCAGCGCTACATAACAAAGGCATGCGCCCCCAGCGTGCCAACCCCGCCATGATTTGGCTTAGCCCTGCCCAACCGAGCGTCAACCACGCCGCTATGGAGGCGACATCGCGTGGCTTATCGCCAGTCCAGTAGTCGAACGGATAATAAGCGTATAGAATCGCAATCGCAGGTGTAAGGCAGAATACCGCTAACCCCGATACGAACACTCGCCTTAGGAGTCCTTTCAATCGGTGGGCATACCAAAACACCGTTCCGAGACATAGCCATACCGCCCAGAAAGTCGCTAACGCCGTGCGAAGGGGCGGGGCGAGATGGGCCTGCGCCTGTGCCCACGCTGCGCTCCGCTGCAAGGCATTCCCACGCCATCCTGGGTCCATCACCGCGGCTGCCTCCGCCAGGACGAGCCGTATTAGCCATCCGTTCCAGTATCGGTGCCATTCCGATTGGCGCGTCTCGAAAGCGGGTGCTCCGCTCCAATTGCCTGACACCTCGCCCGTGAGCGACTGGTAAAGGCTCGGAGCAATATCGCTCTCGCGTATCACGCCGTTCCAGCGCGTGCTGGGCGAAGTGAGCAAGCCCCTCCGACCGCGCGCCCAATAGCGTATCACAGGGCTGAGCCGTGTCTTTGTAAAAACAAGCCCCTCCGGCGACGGGATGCCTACGACCCACACCTCGACCCCCTCCGCCAGAAGCAGCTCCAACGCACTGTAGTCCCAGCGTTTTAGCTCCAGCAGTGCCCAGTCCGCATCGAGTTGAAAAAAGTCGCGCCTTAGAGCTTCAAGATTTGGGTAAATTTTGGCAGGCACGCTTCCACCCTCTGATAGAACTATTAGCGCATACGGGGTTGGTGCGGGTGAGCGGGGCGTAGAGAGGTAAATCCCCTTTCGTCCTGCTTGGTTTAACTGAGCCCCCAAGGTAAAACGAAGGAAGTTTATGGAGCGCGACTCCTCTCTCAGTGAAAGCAGAGTGCGACTTGATTTAGAATTCACTAAATAGATGACATACTGCGAGAACGAATCCTTTGGTTGCGGATTGACCTGCACATTCGCTGCGAAAGCAGCTGGCTCGTATTGTTCACGATTCCAGACAACCCATGCCGCCTGAAAAGGCACAACGCCCCCAAAATCATCGGGAGTCAGCGGTTCATGCACCAATATCAAGAGCAGCTTTGGCTGCGCTACTCCGATTGTTGTTAGCAGGCATAAGAGACACCCGATGAGTGCGCGCATCAGCGTCGGATTACAAAGTCGTTGAACTCACCTGTTGCTGCTGTGTACGAAGTTTCTACTCGGTCAACACGCGCCCCGAACGGACCACGGCGCAGCGATGCCAAAAACTCTTCCAGTAGAGCATCGTCACCCTCAGCGACCGCCTCTACCGAGCCGTCCGCACAGTTGCGCACATACCCGCTGAGAGCCAAGCGGCGCGCCTCCGACTGCGCAAACACCCGAAACCCCACACCCTGCACAACCCCGTAGATCCGCACGGTGAGACGCTTCATCTATGAAATTATACCGTCGGGCGGAGGGAACGCTTTCCGTTTCCGCAGGGTATAATAGGCAGGAGGCAAACTATGCGTCGCAGAGGATTACCGATTGCTTGGATTGGCTTGATTCTCGTGCTTGTTGCGTTCGTGGTCTGGTATGGATGGCAAACGAATATCGCGCCGCTGATTGCCGAGCAACGCGCTCAGCAGCAGCGAACAGAACCCCAAGAAGCCATTCCCGCCCCGACGGAAGCTGAGGTAAAGGCACAGTTGGAGCGAAATGCTGCGACCGCCTCGGCGCAGCCTGAGCCTAAAGCCGCTTCCGATACGAAAGATAACGCGCCCCAAACGCCTCCACCTATGCCTAAGCCCGACCCCAAACGCGATGTCGTAGAGTATTGGTGGGAGCAGACGCCCGTCAAAACGAAGCAATGACGCACTCTTTGCGAGGTGAGCAACGATGCTTTCCCGAACTCTTGTGCTGAAAGTGGCAGAGATGCCCGCCTTCAAAAACTGGATCAAGCGCAGTCGCTTGACGCAAGGATTGATTAAACGCTTCATCGCTGGCGAGGATGTCGAGACAGCGCTACAAATCACACGCCAACTCAACCAAGAAGGGTTCCTTGTCGCTCTGGACTATCTGGGTGAAGACACGCAGCGAGTCGAAGACGCGGAGCAAGCGGCTAACCAGTATATCGCGCTACTGGAACATATTGACCGCAACGGTGTCAAGGCCTGCATTTCAATTAAGCTGACCCAGTTAGGGCTGGATCTGGGCATGGATGTCGCTCGCAGGAACTTGGCGCGTGTGTTGGACTCTGCCTGCCGTCTGAACAACTTCGTTTGGATTGATATGGAGAGCAGTAAACATACGCAGCAGATTTTGGATCTATTTTGCGAGATGTTTCCCGACTATCCAAACTCTGGCACAGTGCTCCAAAGCTATCTGTACCGTACTCCCGATGACTTAGAGCGTTTACTGCAGCTTGGGGCGCGCGTGCGTTTGGTCAAAGGGGCATATGCCGAACCACGCAATGTTGCCTATCCAGATAAGAGGTCAGTGGACCGTCAGTTCAAGATTCAGATGGAACGCCTCTTGGAGCGTGGTAAAGAACCTGCGATTGCTACCCATGATACCCGTCTGATTGCCCATGCCAAACGCTACGCCGCCAAGTTGGGCTTGGAGAAGTCGCAATACGAGTTCCAGTTGCTCTATGGTATTAGCAGGGAACTACAGAAGCAGCTCGTTGCTGAGGGGTATCGCACGCTCATCTATGTACCCTACGGTGAGCAGTGGTATCCCTACTTCTCTCGGCGACTGGCGGAGCGCCCTGCAAACCTCTACTTTATTCTTCGGAATCTCTTTCGGAAGTAGAGAACAGTTCTTTGTGTCCTTCTACCACGGTTTCCACAGACGGAGAGCCTGCCTCGCTTGTCTCTTCGTTGTGTTCCTCCTCGCCGGCTTCGGACTGCATGCGTCTTGCCTCACGCTCCTTGAGAAGCGGTAGCACCGCACGAAACGAATCAGTGCCTGCTTCATACAGCCATTCGTAGATTACAGATTCTATCGAGGTGACAATCACCCCGCTGTGAGCCATTCGCAGCAGTGCGTATTTCCAGTCGCGCTTCTGGCGGCTTGCAACGGCATCGTGTGGCACATGCACCGTGTAGCCAGCCTTGAGCAGATCCAGTGCCGTCTGCAGGATGCAGATGTGGCTCTCTATGCCTGTCAATACGACCTGGGTTCGCCCTGATGACTGCAACAATCTTGTGAATTCCTCTGAGCCGACGCAGCTGAAGCATAGCTTGTCGATGACGGTGAGGTTCTCTATTTGCGCCACTATATCTTGGACGACGCCACCCAACTTTTGCGCGTTCTGCGTTGTAAGGATGGTAGGTATCTCCAATAACCGACTCACTCGGGTCAAGAGGGCAATGTTCTCTGCAATAAGAGCGCCGACTTTGATTGCCTTGAGCAGCGTATCCTGCAGGTCTACCACCACAAGCACTGACTGTTCTCTGCTTAGCAGTTTTTCTGATCGTTCCATATCTGTCCCTCCAATGCAATGACACTGTTTCGGGCATCGGGCAAAGTAGCTGGAAGGTAGAGAGTCAGTTCCCCGCCTGTTTGTTGATATTGGAGAGTTTTTTTATTAGCGAGCCAGCGAGCTGACCGGACTCTCACTGGCAGGTTCACACGCAGCTGTCGTTCTTCGGGAAGGCTCCAAACATGCAGATAGATGTATTTATTATCGCGTGTTGCCGTACCCCACTCATGAGGCTCAAACACCTTACCTCGCGTACCATAGATAGCTTTGCCGTTTACACGCAACCACTCCCCTACGCCAAGTAGACGATCTTGGTGTTCCACCTGAATCGTACCGTCGGGTTTGGGACCAACATTTAGCAGCAGATTAGCGTCTCGCCCTGCACACTCTGCAAGGATACGAACGAGCTGGGAAACGGACTTGTGTTGAGCATCTTGAGCGTTATAGCCCCAGCTA
>CALAMM010000165.1 GCA_937925775.1 uncultured Fimbriimonadales bacterium | reverse complement strand
TGGCGGACGGCGCGCACGAGGTCGATACCGCTCAGGCGGGGCATATGCACATCGGTAAACAGCAGGTCGTAGGTGTGCGTGCGCAGCAGCTCAAGCGCGTCCGCGCCGTTAGTTGCGATGTCCACCACATGCCCTGCTTCTTCGAGCGTCTGGCTGAGCAGCAGCTGCACCATCGGCTCGTCGTCCACCACCAAAATACGCATGCCAAGATGTATTTTCGGCAAGCGCATGGGAAAATTGCAGGGTTGGGGCGTCGGTCGTCAGCGGGGGCGCCAACGCGACGATTTGGGATTTCGCTGAGGCAAACGGCGGTGGTGCGACGGCATTCTTGCCGTCGCGCCCGCGCTTTTAGCGGCGGGGACGGTTGCGACACCCAAAACGGCGTCGCACCAGAGCTGCGGTCATCGGCAGAACGATGTGGGTTTTGTAAGCACCCCCGTCAGAGGCTTGCTGGCTCCAGGGGCGGTAGGCTTAGCGCGTCGCGCAGGGCGTTGACCGCTCCCTGCCAAGCGTGGAACTCCGCTTCGTTGGCGCCTAGCAGAATGCAACGCTCAATGCGCGTCAACGCCTCGTGCAAGTAGTCGCTGATGGTCTCGGCGACAGTGTGGGCAAATTCGAGATGCGACAGCCCATGCAGTGGGTTAGGCATGGGGATGAGTAGAGTGCGTAGGGACTGGTTGTGGGAAAGCGCGAGTGCGGTGCGCACGCTGGCGGCGAGCGTTTCGCGTGAGGGGAGCCGTCCACCCTCCAGCGCGCAGAGATGCACGACAAACGGGTAGCCCAGTGCCCCGCCTGGGGTGATGGTCGCGTCGCCCAGTGGGATGGGCGCGAGTGCGCGCGTTTTCGCCTGCAAGACCTGCCCACCGCGCTTGATGAAGGCGTCCTCGGGATGCAGGCTCGGCTCCGTGAAACGCCAGAACCCTTCGGCAGGCGTGTTTCGCCAGTCGCCTTGTACCGCATGGAGCATCGTGTGGCGGATGCGATACATCGCTGGGTACGGTTCGAACCCCCGCTGACTGACCCAGTTCAAAATCTGCTGGAATGCCCAGCCGTTGACAGCGTTCGTGCAGAGGATTTTGAACTGGCGGAGGCTTGGGGGGCGTTGCGCGATTACTTGCGCGATTGTCCACGCTGTCTCTTCGGCAACGGCGCGGCGTAGGTCGATGGTGTAGTCGGCGATGGCAATCGTCTGCAGTCCTCGCTCCGCCGCGACGGCGAGCGCGTTCTGCAAGCCTTGTTGCTGGAGGTAGGCGTTGGTCGTGTACTGCGCGTCGAAGAGGTTCGCGTGCAGAATCTGCTTGAAGCGCGTGCGTCCTGCGCTTGTGATTGCCACCCCCTGCGGCGGCAGCGGCGCACAGGAAATCGCCTCCTGCTCCACCAAGTTGAACCCTGCGTAGTCGCGCAACTGCTTGCGGAACCCTTTGGTCATCCGCATCGTGGCATCACACGCGAGGACCAGCCCGTCCGCCACGATACGGTGGAGACTGGTGTGGGGCAACACATAAAGTTCCACGCGCGCCCCCTCGATGGTGTAGCAGGCAACAGGGCGTACGCGCGTCATCCATGGGTGGCTCGCCGTCCGTAGCATAGCGAGTCGATTATACCTCTGTTGCCGAGGCCCTCGCGGGCAGGTCAGGCTAACCCGCCCGCTGGCTCTCCAAGTAGCTTGCCACCGCTGGCTGCACGACGCCGAACGGCAACGCAAGGTCGCGTCCCACGCGGTCGAACAGCCGTGCGTATGCCTGCCCTACTTTGTACCAGCTCAGTCCCGCTGCCTTGCGCTGCGCCACCAGCCGATGATAGCGCATCAGCACCGGGTCAGAGAGCAGCTGCAAAAGCGCGTCCGCAATCGAGTGGGGGTTGTTGAACTGCACCAGCATCCCACCGCCGTCGCTGAGTACCTCGCGTGCGTAGAGGTACGGCGTGGAGAGCGTCACGCAGCCTGCGGCGATGGCATACGCCAATGTACCGCTCGTAATCTGGTCAGGGTTCAGGTACGGCGTGATGTAGATGTCCGTCGCACGCAGATAGAGACGGATGTCTTCCAGCGACAGATAGCGGTTCACGAATACCACATGGTTGCGCAAGCCGAGTCGCTCGACCTCGCTCATCAAAAACTCGCGGTACGACTCGCCTTCCTGCGCCCGCACTTTCGGGTGCGTCTCGCCCAGCACGAGGTAGACGAGGTTCGGGAACTGCTCCACCACTGCAGGCAGGGCGCGGATCACATCCTCGATGCCCTTACCGCGGCTCACTAGCCCGAAGGTACTCAGCACAATCCGTCCGCTCATACCAATCCGTGCCTTTGCTTCCTGCGGGCTGATGGGCAGCGGCTCGGGCGCACCGTGCGGGATCACATACACATGGTGTGTCGGCGCGTGGTAGACGCTGTCCAGCAGCCGAACCGCGGTCCCCGCCATCACCACCACCGCGTCGGAAGCGCGCACGACCGCCTGCAAAATCTCCCGCATCGGCTCGGAAGGCTTCGGAACCACCGTGTGCAGGGTTGTCACCACAGGCACGCGCAGGTGCTTCAGAAAGGTCAGCACCTTCTCACCCATCTCGCCGCCGAAAATGCCGTACTCGTGCTGTAGGCTGACCACGCGCACAGGAGAGCGGTTCAGCAGCTGTGCCGCTTCAATATAATCCTCTTCCCGCTCGCGTCGAATCTGATAGATGACGCGCGGGTCGGGATGGTCAATTCGAGCCTCATGGTCTGCCGAGACCACCACACCATCCCAGCCATGCCTTTCCACCGCCTGTAAGACATCCGCAGTAAAGGTTGCCAACCCGCACTCTGTGGGCGGATAGGTGCTTACAAACGCCACCTGCGGTCGATTCCGAGTTTCGCTATGTCGTGTCATGGTTTCACCTCCCAAGGTGGAACACACGCCTTCTTCCAGAAAGCGTCAGCGTCGGCAACAGACGCGCGAACACGCTGTGCCGAAAGTGGGCGCAACTTTGCGAACCAGCAGGTATAGAAGCGCAAACACCCTCGATGGGTGGGGCAGCGCCCCGAAACTACAGTACTGCTGGCTTCCTTGCCTGCGGTGTGTAGGGGTTCCCTATCCTCTCCTCCGCTTTAATAATACCCGATTAAGGTTCTCGGAGTCAAGTACCTCGTTCCACACCACAGCCGCGTGCGTTCAGGGGAAATTATCGGCATGATGCAGGGAAATCTTTAGGTGCCAAGGGGGTCGGGACCTGCTTAGGGCATTAAACTGGGCGTGCCCAGCGCGGAAGCAGAAGGGCCAGGGCAGCGCAGGCGACCCCCACGCCTACCATCCAATCGCCCCAACGCATGAAAAGCGTCTTGCCAGTGTGTAAGTGCACCCAAGCGACTATCGTCGACTCTTGAAAGGCGGGCGCGCGCTGTCGGATCTCACCTGAGGGGGCAACCGACGCGCTGATCCCCTCAGGCGCACAGCGCAACACCCAGCGGCGCGTCTCGATCGCCCGAAGCACTCC
>CALAMM010000164.1 GCA_937925775.1 uncultured Fimbriimonadales bacterium | reverse complement strand
ACATAGATTTCTCCTCCGCACGCGAAGTTCCTGCAGCGAGACGCGATTTAGGATGAGCCACCTCGTGTACGCAAAGCGTGCGTGCAACGCTTGGGCGCGCTTGCCTCACGCTTCTCGGACGCCTTAGAGCTACTTAGTAGGGGCCAATTCAGACCGCATGACTTGACCTCGTGCGCCTGCGTTTGGAGTGGGGGAACTCAGAACGCGGCTTGGCGTCCGTTTGAACTCAAGTTTTCTACCCTGCACGCCGATAATTCCGCGTGATAGTGCGCGGGAGGCGAAGAGCGTGAGCGAGATTCTCTCACAGGCGGAAATCGAGGCGTTGTTGGCGTCGCTTGCTGCCGAAGACGGTCCTGCAAGCGACCTCGGCTCGCCTGCTGCCACCCCCCTCGGAGGAGGACGCGCCACCAAAAAGGCGATCGCCTACGAGGTCTACGACTTCCGACGCCCCGACAAATTCTCGCGCGACCAGCTACGCACCCTGCAGATGGTGTTCGAGACCTTCGCGCGACTCTGCGCCACCAACCTCGCCACCTACCTGCGCACGCCGATCCATATCGAGCTTATCTCCCTGGAGCAGATTCCCTACGAGGACTACCTCCGCTCGTTGAAACAGTCGGCGTTTATCGTGTTCAGTGCGCCGCCGCTTTCGGGCGAGTCGGTGTTGGAGATGGAATACTCGCTGGTGTTCACCATGCTCGATCGGCTGTTGGGCGGTGTGGGCAAGCCGATTGAGCGCACTGCGTTCACTGAAATCGAGAAGCCACTGGTGCTGACGCTGGGCGAGCGGATGCTGATGGCGTTCCGCAGCGCATGGGAGAGCATTCTGCAGGTCGATCCCAAAATTGAGTCGCTGGAGACCAGTGCGCAGTTCGTGCAGATTGCGCCCCCCAGCGACATCGTGATTACCGTGCTGATGGAGGCACGGCTGGGCGAGCGGCGCGACGCGATGAGCCTATGTGTCCCTCATATGGTGATTAAGCCCATCACGCCCCGCCTCAGCTCGCAGAACTGGGTCTCCAGCGCGGGCAAACGCGCGACCCCCCTGCTACGCCGCGCACTCACCCAGCACCTGTACCGCACCACCGTCACATGCCATGCGCGACTGGGCAAAGTGCGCCTGCGCCTTCGCGACCTGCTCCAACTCAAAGTGGGCGACACACTCGTGCTGGGGACCCCTGTCAACGGCAAAATCGACCTGCTGGTGGAGAACCGCGTGAAGTTTCGGGGCAAGCCCGCCGTGCGCAACCGACGCATGGTGGTCGCCATTACTGACATCGTTTCGGAGGACTAAACCGTGAGCGAAGTATCTGCCGAAGTCCTGACCCAGCTCGTCGTCAAGCAAACGCAGGTGTGGCAGACTGTTGCCATGTACCTGTCGGAGCGGAGCAACACGCTGGTGGAAATCCCCACCCCTACCAGCAGCGCGATGCCCATCGGCGACCTGACAGGGCTTACTGCCGACCCCGTGCTATATATTCAGGGGCAGTTCGCCGAGCAGAGTGACGCGCCGTGTCTAGTCATCGTGGGTGAGCAGCCGAGCGAGCGTGCCGAAGCGCAACGGGCGCTGCTGGAAGCCACGCTGGGCAGTGTCCCAGATTCCATCGACGACGCGGCACTCCAAGCCGTGCAGGAGTTCGGCACGCACCTAATGCAGGGACTCGCCCTCGCGTTTGGCAACCTCAGCGGCAAGACCTTCACGCCCGAACAGGTCAGCGCCCACTACGCGCCCCTGTCCTTCCCCCCGAACTTCCTCACGGTTGATGAAGTGATTGCCACACGCTTCACGGTGCAGATTCCCGACCGCACGCCATTCAATCTGCTTTGGTTGCTCACGGAGGAGTTGGCTCGGACGCTGTTGGGCATGCCCCCTGCGGAGGGGGATATCTTTGGTGGCTTGATGAACGAGCCAGAACCCGCTTCGCCCTCGCCAGCCGCACCCGCGCCGATGGCGTTCAACCCCTTCGCCGAGAACGACGAAGCCCCAGAGCGGAACCTCGACATCCTGCTGGACATCCCTCTGGAGGTCTCGGTGGAACTGGGACGAGTCACGATGCTGGTGCGCGAGCTCTTGGAGGTGGGCACAGGCTCCATCGTGGAGCTGCAAAAAGCGGCGGGCGAGCCTGTGGAAGTGTTGGTCAACGGTCGGCTCATCGCGCGCGGCGAGGTGGTGGTCGTGGAGGATAACTTCGCCGTGCGGATTACCGAGATTCTATCGCCTGTGGAGCGTGTCCAGCGTCTGGGAGCGTGAGACGATGCGTGATTTGGTATGGAGCATAGCCTGCTTACTGGCAATCTCGGTCGCCGTTGCCCAGTCGTCCTCGTCTGAGGCTTTGGAGCCGGGCGCGTTCGGCACGCGGGTGGGTGCGCCTCTCCAGCGTGTCGCGCCTGACAGCAGCTCGTCTGGCTGGATGCAGCTGGGAGTCGCCCTCCTGGTTGTGGCTGCAGGACTGCGCTGGGGACTGCCGAAACTCCTGCGCTGGGCAGGCAAGGTGGGAGAAGGCTCGCCTATCGATGGGCAGATTCGAATCATCGAGACACGCAGCGCTGTCGGTGGCACGCTGATGCTTGTTAAGGCGCGTGAGAAGCTCCTGCTGATTGGCGCGACGGCGCAGGGTATGCAGCTGCTGGCTGACCTGACCGATACCCTCCCCCGCTCCGAGCCAACTCGGCAGGAGGCAACCCCCTTCGAACACCTTCTGCGTCGGGCAACGCCTCATAGCCCCCCGCCCGACCTGCAAGCCGAAGCTGCGGCGCAGGTGCAAGCGCGCCTGCAACAGACCCGCGCACGACTACAGAGCCTGATTGGAGGCAAGCCATGAAAGTGCGACTGGCGCTACTGGTGCTGGCGTTGCTCCCCACTCTTGCCCTTGCTCAGGATGCAGTGCCGATTCCGCGCGTGAGTGTGGAAGTGGGCGCTGCGCGCACTCCCCAGGAGGTCTCCACTTCGCTGCAAATCCTCGCCCTGCTGACCCTGCTCTCCGTCGCGCCCTCAATCTTATTGATGATGACCGCCTTCACCCGCATCGTAATCGTGCTTTCTTTCCTCAAGAGCGCGCTGGGGACGCCGAACATCCCGCCAACACCAGTAATCGTAGGGCTGAGCCTGTTTCTGACCTTCTATGTGATGGCGCCAACGCTGGACGAGATTAACCGCAACGCGCTCCAGCCGTACATGAAACAGGAAATCACCTTCACGCAGGCGATGGCGCGTGCCGAGAAGCCCGTTCGCGCGTTCATGCTGCGCCAGACCTACACGGAAGACCTGAACCTCTTCATCCGCCTGAGCAAGCAACCTCCGCCGCGCTCCGCCGACGACCTGCCCCTCACCACCCTCATCCCCGCCTTCATGCTCAGCGAGTTGAAGACCGCCTTCATCATCGGGTTCTACATCTACATCCCGTTCCTGATTATCGACCTTGTGGTGGCGAGCATTTTGCTTTCGATGGGGATGATGATGTTGCCGCCTGTGGTGGTCTCGATGCCTGCGAAGTTGCTGGTGTTCACGCTGGCGAACGGCTGGGGTGTGCTGGCGCAGTCGCTGGTGCAGGGCTTTCGGTGATGTATACTCGAAGGGGGAATGGTTTGGGTTGCGGTTCAGGCGGTTCTGTTTCTGGCTTACGGCTACGCGCTGGTTGCGACGCCTGCGATGGAGTGGGGTGCGCTTCGCTGGCTGGGTGCGCCGCTGATTTTGGTGGGCGTGGCGCTGGCGTTCCCTGCGCTCCTTGCGCACGGGCGGAAACTCACTCCGCTGCCTGAACCCAACCGCGCACTGGGGTTGAAAACGACAGGCGTGTATGCCGTCGTTCGCCACCCGATGTACACAGGGCTACTGATGCTGGCGTTCGGGCTGGCCATCCTGCTACAGAAGCCGTGGGGCATCGCGCTCGCAGCGGCGCTGACCATCTTTTTCAACCTGAAAGCCCGCGAGGAGGAGCGACGCCTGCGCCGATGCTACCCCGACTACGCTGACTATGAGCGCACGACGGGGCGGTTCCTGCCGCGCTGGCGCCATTTTTGAACTGGGGGTCGTGTCCGTTCGCCCTGCGCGGATTGATTGTTTCCCTCACTGCGTTGTAGGCAGCGAGGTGAGGCACGCTTTCTCGGTAGGGGCGGCGCAAGTGCGACGCCACAAAGAGCATCACATCTGCACTTTCGTGGCTTGGACATTCCTGTCCAAGCATAGCCCGCGCTGTGGCTTGGACATTCCTGTCCACGCGTTGCTCGTCGGCGGGACGCCGACGCTACGAGTTTAGGTTTCGTCGGCGGGACGCCGACGCTA
>CALAMM010000163.1 GCA_937925775.1 uncultured Fimbriimonadales bacterium | reverse complement strand
TACCCCCTCCTTCAGGTTCCCCCTGCAAGCAGGGGGAACCAATTGAGAAAATATGAGAGGGCGCATATCGCTGGGTAGGTGCAGGTACCCCCTCCTTTAGGTTCCCCCTGCAAGCAGGGGGAACCAATTGAGAAAAATCGGTTCCCCCTTTTCAAGGGGGAACCTGCAGGAGGGGGTTCCCCATACAACAGGCGGATTTTCGAACACCCTCCGAACCCCTTGACTTTTCCGAATACAATCGGCTATAATATACGGCGCTGGGGCGTAGCCATTTATGGCGAACGCTGGAGGTTCGTTCCTGACTATGAACCGAACCATACACGAGCGTGGCTTGGCACGCGGGATGTGGCACGGCAAACGACGCCGAAAGTGGCGTTGTGGTTCAGCCTGAGACGCGCCTTGCAAGGCGCACTGAGCCTCTCCACCCCGCGTGTGAGAGGCTTTCTTTTACGCTCCAGCTGATGGAGGCGTTAGAGCATGCCGACGATCAACCAGTTAGTACGCAAGGGGCGTAAGCCGAAGATACGGAAGACGAAGTCGCCTGCCCTGCAGGGATGCCCGCAGCGGCGAGGCGTCTGCACCATCGTACGCACGATGACGCCCAAGAAACCGAACTCGGCGCTGCGGAAGGTCGCCCGTGTGCGCCTGACCAACGGCATCGAAATCACGGCGTACATCCCCGGCATCGGGCACAACCTGCAGGAACACTCGGTCGTGCTGGTGCGCGGCGGGCGAGTAAAAGACCTGCCAGGCGTCCGCTACCACATCATTCGCGGCACGCTCGACTGCGCAGGCGTCGAAACCCAACCTACCACGCGCAACCAAGACCGCCGCATGCAAGGACGCTCTAAATACGGCTCGAAACGCCCCAAAGCGGCGAAAAAATAATCAGGAGGAACAGAGAGTATGCCACGCAAGGGACCCGTTCCGAGACGCGTTGTGTTGCCCGACCCAGTCTACGATAGCGAGCTGGTGGCGCGGTTCATCAACCGCATGATGAAGGGCGGCAAGAAAGCCGTCGCGGAGAAAATCTTCTACCGAGCGATGGAAATCGTGGAACAAAAAACGGGCAAACCCGCGATGGAAGTGTTCGAACAAGCCATCGAAAATGTCGCCCCACAAGTGGAGGTGCGCCCGCGCCGCGTCGGCGGTCAGACCTACCAAGTGCCGATGGAAGTGCGCGCGGAACGCCGCCGCTCGCTCGCTATCCGCTGGATCGTAACCTCACTGCAACGCAAAAAATCGGGACGACCAGCCCACGAACGCCTGGCACAAGAGATTATCGACGCCTATAACAAAACCGGCAACGCCTACAAGAAACGCGAGGAGACCCACCGTATGGCGGAAGCGAACCGCGCGTTCGCCCACTACCGATGGTAAGGAGGTAACTCATCATGGCGCGACAGCATCCCTTAGAGAAAACGCGCAATATCGGAATCGCAGCGCACATCGACGCCGGCAAGACCACCACGACCGAGCGCATCCTGTATTACACAGGGCGCATCCACCGCGTCGGCGAGGTGCATGAAGGCTCCGCCACGATGGACTGGATGGAGCAAGAGCAGGAGCGCGGCATCACCATCACCTCCGCCGCCACAACCTGCTTCTGGAAAGAGCATCGCATCAACATTATCGACACGCCCGGACATGTGGACTTCACGGTGGAAGTCGAGCGTTCAATGCGCGTGCTCGACGGCGCTGTCGCGATTTTCTGCGCAGTGGGCGGCGTGCAGCCGCAATCCGAAACCGTCTGGCGACAGGCGAACCGCTACAAAGTGCCCCGAATCGCCTTCATCAATAAAATGGACCGCGTGGGGGCGGACTTCTTCCGCGTCGTAGAGCGCATTCGCGAACGGCTGAACACCAACGCCGTGCCCATCCAAATCCCTATCGGGCAGGAAGAGAACTTCGAAGGCGTGGTCGACCTCATCTCGATGCAAGCGGTCTACTGGCTCAACGAGCTGGGCACTCAGTACGAATATCGCCCTATCCCCGACTCACTGCAAGCGCAGGCGCAAGAGTGGCGCGAAAAAATGATCGAAGCCGCCGTCGAAATGGACGACGCGCTGATGGAGCGCTACTTGGAGGGCGGCGAGATTACCCCCGAGGAAATCAAACGCGCTCTCCGTATCGGTACGCTCCAGTTCAAACTCGTGCCTGTGCTGTGCGGCTCCGCCTACAAAAACAAAGGCGTGCAGCTCCTGCTGGACGCGGTGGTGGACTTCCTGCCCTCGCCCATCGATATCGGCGCAGTGAAGGGCGTCCACCCCGACACCCACGAACCCCTCGAGCGACTGCCCTCCGACGACGAACCCGTGTGCGCCCTCGCGTTCAAGATTCAAAACGACCCGTTCGTGGGTAAGCTGACCTATGTGCGTGTCTATTCGGGCAAAATTACGAAAGGCTCCTACATTTACAACGCCACGAAAGACACGCGCGAGCGCATCGGGCGCATCCTGCAAATGCACGCCAATCGCCGCGAAGACATCGAAGAGGCGTTCACCGGCGACATTATCGGCGTCATCGGTTTCCAGCAAACCACCACGGGCGACACCCTTTGCGACCCGAACCACCCGATTCTGCTGGAGCCGCCGCAGTTCCCCGAACCCGTCATCTCGCTGGCAATCGAACCTAAAACTAAAGCCGACCAAGACAAACTTGCGAACGCGCTCCAGCGACTGGCAGCGGAAGACCCGACCTTCCGCATCTCCACCGACCAAGAGACAGGGCAGACGATTATCTCTGGCATGGGCGAGCTGCACCTGGAAATTATTCTGGATCGCCTCTACCGCGAGTTCAAGGTGGAGGCAAATCAGGGACGCCCGCAGGTGGCGTACAAAGAGACCATCCGCACCCCTGCCAGAGCCGAAGGCAAGTTCGTGCGACAGTCAGGCGGACGCGGACAATACGGGCACTGCGTCATCGAAATCGAACCTGGTGAACAGAATTCGGGCATTCAGTTTGAGAATAAGATCGTGGGCGGCGCGATCCCACGCGAGTTCATCCCTGCAGTGGAAGCAGGCGTGCGAGAAGCTGCCGACTCAGGCGTGCTGGCAGGCTATCCCGTCGTGGATGTCAAGGTGCGCCTCGTCGACGGCTCCTTCCACGAAGTCGACTCGAGCGAGATGGCGTTCAAAATCGCGGGCTCCATCGCCTTCCGCGAGGCGGTGCAGCGCGCCAAACCCGTCATTCTGGAGCCGTACATGGAACTGGAGGTCACCACCCCCGATAACCATGTCGGCGATGTGATTGGCGACTTGAACTCGCGCCGCGCACGCATCGAGATGATCGAACCGGGCGTCGGCGGCACGCAGGTCATCAAAGCCGTCGTACCCCTCGCCGAGATGTTCGGCTACGCAACCACTTTGCGCTCCTTGACGCAGGGACGCGCTACCTACACCATGCACCCTTCACACTATGAGGAGGCGCCCGCGCAGGTCGCGCAGAGCATCATCGAACGCAAAAACGCACTTCAACCCACACGAGCATAGGAGGAGAGAACTATGGCACGACAGAAGTTTGAGCGCACGAAACCACATGTCAACATCGGTACCATCGGACACGTCGACCACGGCAAGACGACGCTCACCGCCGCCATCACCCGCGTGCTGAGCAAAAACGGGCTTGCCGAGTACCAGCCCTACGAACGCATCGACAGCGCACCTGAAGAGCGCGCACGGGGCGTGACCATCAACATCTACCACGCCGAGTACCAGACCGAAGCACGCCACTACGCCCATGTGGACTGTCCTGGACACGCCGACTACATCAAAAATATGATTACAGGCGCAGCGCAGATGGACGGCGCGATTTTGGTGGTGGCGGCGACCGACGGGCCGATGCCGCAGACCCGCGAACACATTTTGCTGGCACGCCAAGTGAATGTGCCTGCGATTGTGGTGTTTATGAACAAGGTGGATATGGTGGACGATGCGGAGTTGCTGGACTTGGTGGAGTTAGAGGTACGGGAGTTGCTGAGCAAGTACGGGTTTCCAGGCGACGAGGTGCCTGTGGTTCGCGGGAGTGCGCTGCAGGTGGTGGAGGCTCCTGAGAGCGAGGACTGGACGCGGAACACGAGCAATCGGTGGATTCGGGCGATTTGGGAGTTGTTGGACGCGGTGGATAGTTATATTCCGTTGCCGCAGCGAGAGTTGGACAAGCCGTTTTTGATGGCGGTGGAGGATGTGTTCACGATTACGGGTCGTGGCACGGTGGCGACGGGTCGTGTGGAGCGTGGTGTGTTGAAGACGGGCGAGGAAGTGGAGTTGATTGGTTTTCGGGACGAGCCGCGTAAGACGGTGGTGACGAGTATAGAGATGTTTCGGAAGGTGTTGGATCAAGCGGAGGCAGGGGATAATGTAGGGTTGCTGTTGCGTGGTGTGGATCGGGACGATGTGGAGCGTGGGATGGTGATTGCCAAGCCTGGGAGTATCAAGCCGCACAAGCACTTCAAGGCGGAGGTGTATGTGTTGCGGAAGGAGGAGGGGGGTCGTCACACGCCGTTTGTGACGGGTTATCGTCCGCAGTTTTATTTTCGGACGACGGATGTGACGGGCGAGATTCGTTTGCCGAGTGGTGTGGAGATGGTGATGCCTGGGGATAATGTGAATATGGAGGTGCAGTTGGTATCTCCTGTGGCGATAGAGACGGGCTTGCGGTTTGCGATACGCGAGGGCGGTCGCACGGTGGGCGCGGGCGTCGTCACAGAGGTGCTGGATTAACACCCTGCGTTGGGGGCGGGAACTCCGCCCCCTCACAAGGAGGTATTAAACGATGGCAACCGTCAGCAAGCGTGTAATCATCGTGCTGGCTTGCACTGAATGTAAAGACCGCAACTACACAACGACGAAGCATCGCGAGAAGCAGCGCGATCGTCTGGAGTTGAAAAAATACTGCCCGCGTTGCCGAAAGCATGTGCTGCATCGCGAGGCGAAGTAGCGTCTGACGCAGGGGCGTAGCTCAGCTGGCAGAGCGTCGGTCTCCAAAACCGAAGGTCGTCGGTTCGAATCCGGCCGCCCCTGCCATCTTTACTTTCTTTGCCCCCGCACCGCCGCCTGCAACGCTTCAATCATCCTCGCTACGCGCTCCCGATGTGCATCGAGCGGGCGTGGGTCAAAAGTGAACTCAGTCATGCTTTTCACGACGGTGCTGGGGACGCGGAGCAACGCTCGCGCTCGCTGCAGGAGCTTCGCGTCCACCTGTCTGCGCTCCGCCTCGCGCACCCACTGCTCCAGGAGGACGAAATACTCATAATCCTCTGCGCCGTCGCGTAGGCATTCCCAGCGGAGGGAGGGGATCGGGTCGGCAATTATGCTCTCGTTGCTGGCGTTCGGGTCGCGGCGTGGGGGGTAGAAAAGCCTACCGTCCCCGTTGCCCCAAAATCGGCGCGTGCCTGGCGCGAAACTCGCGTCCCAAACATAGCTCATCGGGTCGACCCACGGGTCCTGCAGCCTATCGGGGTAGGCGAAGGGGTTGTGCCAATAGGTTGTCTCCCAGATAAGAATCCCCTGCACGCCGTACTTCCATGTTTGCCAGAGCCAGACCCGCATCTCGGTGCCCGGGTGGTCGATAAACAGCGTAGCATAGGGCGCACGGGGGCCCGTGCAGACATACCACCAGACTTCCTCACCCGCCGCGCGTCGGGCGCGAATTGCCTCCAAAGGCACAAGCGCAGTAAGCGGACACCACAGGTCGACCGTGCCCACCAGAGCCTCTTCAGGTTGCTCGGTGAGCATAATCGTTAGGTCGGGCGCAGCGCGCTTAATCCGTTCGTTCACGCGGCGCACAAACGGATAGTCCGCCTCCTCAGGCTCGTCGAACCAGTAGATATAGGCTTTACGCAGCCACCCCCGCGAACGAAGGTGCTCCTGGAGCTGGTGCATGTAGTCCGTCCAGTAGCGTTCGTATTCTGGTGTTCCTTCCTTGAAGCCGAGAAACTCTCCGGGGGCGTAGTTTGGGTGGCGTCCGCTGGGCAGCCCATAGATGGGCAGCACAAAGCTGTTGAAGCCGTAGCCGTCGAGATAGCGCTGGGCGTCGCGGTCAAACGCGGAAAAATCGAGCTTGACCTGCCCTTCCTCGAGGCGCACAGCATACGAATGGAGCGAAAAGTGGTACGGCGCGAGCCGTGCTCGGCGAAACGCCTGCATGTAGCGATCCCAAATCGCCTGTTTTTCGGCATCCGTGCGTGGTCGGTGGTACTGAAAAATGCGTTCCGCGCTGATTCCGAACCCGCTGCGCAGGGTGGGCGTCCGCGGCAACTCGAAGTCATAGACAGTCAACTCCAGCGGGACCTCCAACGCGCCGCGATTCGTCTGGAGTGTCAGGACGCCTTTGTAGACCTTTGCAGGGGTTCCGTAGGGCACATAGACCGTGAGCCAGAGTGGCTGGTTTTGCCCCGCTGGGATGTCGAGGGGGAGGTCTAAGGGGGGCAGCGGGTCGGGGTACTCGTCGGGTCTGCCGAGCGAGTCGGTGGGGTACTGCACGGGCACATAGGCGACCGTGCGCAGGCTTAGATGTTGTGGCGCGAGCCGATCGCGCCCCGAAGTGAGTGGACTGAATTCTGCTTTTAGCAGGCGTAGGGGTTTCGTAGGGCGTAGCACAATCTGCACAGGTTCGTACTCGCCGCGTGCGGCGCGGAGCTGCACGGCGGGGCGGACTTGGGTGGGCAAGGCGCGCGTGCGCCCCACTTTCCAACCCCACTCGCACCACCATAACCCCGCCCATGCAGGCGCGCCTGCCACGCGATAGCCGTAGTGCGACCAGTCCAAAAAGTGAGCCGTGAGTGCGATTCGCACGCTCCAGAGGATGCGCCCCCGCGCATCTATCAGCCCAACCCCCCACTCTGTAGGGTTAGCGCGCGCCTCGGGCAAAGGAATGGCAACGCGCGTCGGCTGATTGAGCGTCAAGGGGATGGGTTTTTCGCCCAGCGGGGTCGGGGTGGTAATTCCCTGCATCATCTGGTGGAACGGACGCACTTGGAGCGTCGCCTGCCCCTTGCAAGTCGCCTCTACTACCAAGCTCCAGTTGCCTTGGGCGTCGCGCTGTAAGCAGAGCGGCTTCACCTGCACCTCACCCCGCCGCTGATGAGGATACAGCACCAAACTTCTGCCCTGCAGTTCGGGGGGCGAAGCCTGCGCCAGCTCCGCTTCCAGCTCATAGCGGTCTACTTGGATAACCCCCTGCCGCCCCACCAGGCGCACCTCCAACGCGCGTGTGGTCAACAGCACCGAGGGAACCTCGATGGTGTGGTCGCCGAGACCGCGCACCACCTGCACGGATTGCCACTCGCCCCCTTGGTTTCGCATGAGAACCGTGAGTGCGCCCTCTTGCTCGTAGCACACGCTCAGGTTAAGCACAGCGCGCTGGAGGAGCAAGCCGCCCAGCGCGTGCCGATAGGTAACATAGGTGTCGGGTGCGAATACCCAGCGGTTTGTGTTGAAAGTGGCGGTGAACTCTTGGAGGGGTGCGCTCGCGTTGGAGAGTTCGCTCTCGTATCGGGTTGCGAATCGGTATCTTCCGTTGCGGATGGTCTCGCCGTCGCCCAGCGTAATTGCGCCGTCTTTGGCGTGGACAATCTCCACAGGTAGGAGTTGGGGCTGGTCAAAGAAGATTTCCCCGCGCCAGTGCCAGTGTCCCACGCGGATGAAGGTCTCGCGCGTGTCGGCGGGCGTGCGAAACACATACTGCACGCTGTGCCAGTCGCTGTGGGGGATGAAGTCGCGGTTGACCGTGTTCGCTCCTACGATGGCGCAGCCGCCGCTGCCTTCGCCCTTGACTCGCACGCGAAACGCATAAGTGCGGTTCGGCTCCAGTTGCCAGCGCGTGTTGCGCCAAAAGTGGGTCTCTGTACCCGCGCCGACCGTCACGAGCGCCGTGCGATCCACGCGCTGAATCCCGCGCTCCGCCTCAAGCACAACGATTCGCTGCTGGCGTGCGTGCGCGGGGTCGCTGGCAACCCAGTCGCTCAGCGGTGCTGGCTCGATTTGAGCGAGTAGCGTCGCTCCGAGAAGCAGCCATACACGCATCGAGTTATGTTTTCGGCGTGCGAGCTACATTTCCTGCCGGCCGCTGAGTGCGTAGCCAAGCGTGGCGGCGTCGGCATAGTCCAGTTCGCCGCCGACGGGTATGCCGTAGGCGATTCGCGTCACGCGCACCCCCATCGGCTTGAGCAAACGGGCGATGTAAAGCGCCGTGGCGTCCCCCTCGACATTGGCTGGTGTCGCCAAAATCACCTCACGGGGATGCTCCGCTCGGATGCGCTCCACCAACTCGCGCAGTTTCAGGTCTTCGGGCTGGACGCCTTCAGCGGGGGAAATCAGCCCGTGCAATACATGGTAGAGCCCGCGATACTGCTCTAAGCGTTCCAAGGCGACCACATCGCGCGGGTCGGCGACGACGCAGAGCGTGTCGGGTTCGCGCGTGGGGTCTTGGCACAGCTCGCAGAGTTCTCCCTCGCTTAGGAAGAAGCATCGCTGGCAGAGTCGCGTGTGCTGGCGCGCCTGTATGAGGCTCTCTGCGAGGCGCGCCACCTCTTCCTCAGGGCGGCGGAGGAGATAGAGCGCCAATCGCTGGGCGGAGCGCGCCCCTACCCCCGGCAACCGCTCCAGCTGCTGCATCAACTGGCGTAAAGCAGGGGGGAACAGCATCGCCTAAAACGGTAGCCCCAGTTTATCCAGTCCCAGCCCCCCTGTGAGCTGGCTCATGCGCTCCGCGCGGATGTTCTCGGCTTGGGTTTGCGCTTCGCGCACCGCGCTCACGATGAGGTCTTGCAACATTTCGATGTCCTCAGGGTCAATCGCCTCTGGCGCGATTTCCAGTCCCATCAGCATGCCTTTGCCGTTCACCGTCGCTTTCACGACGCCACCGCCCGCGCTCGCCTGAACCTGCAGGGCGTCCATCTCCTCCTCAAAGCGCTGCGCCTGCTCCATCATGCGCTGCGCTTGCTCCATCACTTGGCGCATCGAACCGCCACCAGGAAGTTTCGGCATCTTCATCGTTAGTCGCCTCCAGATGGTTAGATTGTACCCGCTGGCTTCGCGGCAGAGGGCACGGGCTTTGGGTACACTCTCTGCAGGAAGCTGTGATGGCGACGGAACGCACCTGCGCAGAGGCGGGATGGGGCGCGGAGTGCCCTGCTGTGGAAGAGGCGTATGTGCATAACAGCGCGTTCCAGCAGCATTCGCTACGCCTTGAGGAATTCACTCTGTCTGAAGCCCGATCCCTTGCTCTGTGGGATACAATATAGGGGGCTATGCGCATCGATCCGAAATTGGACGCCTATCGCGAGCTGGGGGTCGCGCCGAACGCTTCGGCGGAGACGATTCGACAGGCATACCTGGCGCTGGCGCGTCGGTATCACCCCGATCGTGCGCCTGAGGGACGGGTCGCCGAGTACGAGGAGCGCATGAAGCGTATCAACACCGCCTACGAAGTGCTGAGCAATCCCGAATCGCGACGCCTGTATGACCAGATGCGTGCGCCTCGGTTGCAGAACGGTGTTTCCAAGCATGGGGTCGTCGCCGCTACCCCCCGCGCTCAGCCGCGCGATCCCTACACGCAGATGCGTGCGGGCTACCAGCAGCGCCTCTACCGCGTGCAAGCGTCCACGCACGGTTTGCCCCCGTGGGCGCAGGCGGTGTCGGGACTGTTCGCAGGGCTGGGGCTTGTGGCGGGGTTCATATTGGGTCTACCGTTCGGCATTATCGGCTGCATTCCTGGTGCGATGGTCGGGATGGCTGCGGGGATGTTCATCGGGCTGTGGGCGGTTTATCTGCTTGCGTTGGGGCTACCTGCTGTTGTGCTGGGGTGGCTCGGACTGCTCATCGCCCAAGAAACGGGTATGGGGGCAGGCGTCCTAATAGGGCTGGGGGCTGGGCTCCTTTGGGCGCGCCGTCTGTGGCGACGCGCCCGAAACCGCACAGGCTACCACTCGCGATAGGGACGCCCATCGCTGCCCACGCCTTCCGCAGGCGAGCGCACCTTCATTTCCCCCGTTTCGGGATCGCAATAATACTCCAGCTCCTCGCCTGAGAGAGGGCATTTGGGAACTTCGCTGAGGTACGGACCGTTGTAGTATTCGGGGTTCGTCAGGCTGGGACGCCGCCACCGATCCAGTCCTATCTGGGGCGGCTCCGTAGCCGTCAGGTCGCTCAAATCCGCAGGGTAGACGCCCATATCGTAATAAAACACCAGAATCGCGTTGCGCACCTCTGCCAGCGTCACGCGCAGTCGCGCCTCTGGGTCTCGCGGCAAGTGATGGGAGATGCGTGGCGAAAACGCCGCCAACACAGCCACGCTCATCACCGCCAGCGATAATATCTCCACCGTCGTCATACCGCGTATCCAGCGCATTGCTACCTCCTAATCCACACGCCTACTGGGGTTGTTCCATAATTCCATCGGAATCGGGACATCCGTCGGGTACAATCGACCTTGATAGGAGGATGCCATGGCAATCACATTATCGGAGCGCGCAGCGCAGGAGTTGAAGGCGTTGTTGGAAGAGTCTGGCGTTCAGAACGCAGGACTCAGAGTCTGGGTCGCGGGTGGTGGCTGCAGCGGGCTACAGTATCAAATGGCAATCGACGATGCGGAGCCTGAAGAGACCGACTTGGTGTTCGACTCACACGGCGTGCGGATTTATGTCGACAGCCTGAGCATCCGCTACATAGACGGCTCATACATCGACTATGTAGAGGACATGTTCGGCGGGGGCTTCAGAATCGACAACCCGAACGCGGTCAACACCTGCGGGTGCGGTTCGTCGTTCCAGACGGAAGATGAGTTCGGGATGCCTGGCGCAGGGTGCGGCGGGTGCAGCTGTTGCGGATAACCAACGCTTTTGGAGGAGTATCGTATGCCCAGAGTCGAGAAATCGGTGAGTGTTGATGCGCCTGCAGAGAAGGTGTTTGAGGTATTGCAGCAGGCGGAGTTGTTTGCGCAGTTCCTGCCCCACGCACGGAATGTGCAGGTACTCGAGCGCACCGAAACCAGCGTGTTGGTAGACTGGGAGGTGGTTGCGCCTGGCGTGGGGATACCCGTGCGCTGGAAATCACGCCACACGATTGACCCCGCAACCCATCGCGTGACGATGCAGCCGGAGGGCGATTCGCTGGTCAAGCTCAACGGGGAGTGGCGTGTGGAGTCGGAAGGTGCTGGAAGCAAACTCTCGGCGACGCTGGACTACGAGGCGAATGTGCCCCCCATGTTTGCCGCGCTCGCTCAAAACGCTGTCAACACCATCATTCAGGACTGGCTGAACGGCTTCAAGCAACGCGCGGAGGGCTAAGCATGGCGCGAGTGGAGCTCGAAACGGTCATCCACGCCCCGCTGGAGACCGTCTACGCGGTTGCACGGGATGTGGAGGCGTTTCCGCAGTTTATGCCCGATGTGAAATCGGTCAAAATCCTCGAAAAGAGCGAGGATGGAAGTCGCACGCTGACCGAGTGGGTCGCTTACGCCTCACAGCTCAAACTGCAGGTGAAGTGGACCGAAGAAGACCTTTGGGACGACGCGAGCCACACCTGCCGCTTCCGCCAAGTGAAAGGCGACTACGACCAGATGGAAGGGCTGTGGGAGTTTTTGCCCCATCCTGAGGGAACCCTATTTCGGAGCGTCTTGGACTACGAGTTGCGCGTGCCCCTGCTGGGGGCGATTGTGCAGAAAGTCGTGCATCACCTTGTCACGCTGAACTTGAAGGGGATTCTGGAAGGCGTGAAGGCGCGGGCGGAGGCGATGGCGCGTGGAGCGTGAACGCCTGCGTGAGTTGTTGGAGCAGGTGGCGCGGGGTGCGCGCACGGTAGATGACGCCCTGAACGCTTTGCGCGACCTGCCCTACCAGAACCTCGATTTCGCGCGGATTGACCACCATCGCGCTTTGCGCAAGGGGTTCCCTGAGGTGGTGTTTTGCCAGAATAAGACGCCTGAGCAGGTGGCGGCGCTGGTGGCGTCGCTGGCGGCGCGCGGGCGTGTGCTGGCGACCCGCGCGACGGAAGCGCATTACGCAGCAGTGCAAGCGCAAGTGCCGAGCGCAAGCTATCACGCTCAGGCGCGGGCAATCACCGTCGGCGAGCCGCCCCCTGCCCCCGAAACACCCTACGGCGTCGTCCTCGCCGCGGGCACGGCGGACATCCCCGTCGCAGAAGAAGCGGTGCTCACGGCGCGGATGATGGGCGTGCGGGTGGAAACACGCTACGATGTCGGCGTGGCGGGCATCCACCGCCTGCTGGAGCATCTTCCGCTCCTGCAGCAGGCACGAGGCATCGTGGTCGTCGCGGGGATGGAAGGCGCACTGCCCAGCGTGGTGGGCGGGCTGGTCGCTTGCCCCGTCATCGCAGTGCCCACCAGCGTCGGCTACGGCGCGCACTTTGGGGGACTCGCGCCCCTGCTAACGATGCTCAACGCCTGTGCGCCCGGCGTGGTGGTGGTGAACATCGACAACGGCTTCGGCGCAGGCTACTGCCTCGGACTAATCCTCAACCCTCCTTCCTAACCCTCTTGAAAATTCGGCATCCCAAGCCGATAATTTCATGGGGATAGAGGATGCAGACGAAGACCTACCTCGCGCCAACGAAACTGGAGGCGCTGCTGAAGATACGCGAGGAACACGGCGCGGACGCGGTCATCTTGAGCGAGCGCACGGTCCAAAAGGGCAAGTGGTTCCGCAAAAAGCCGATGGTCGAGATTGTGGTGGGCATCAAGGGCGTGGAGCCTGAACCGAAAGCCGAGCCGCGCCCTGCCCCCAAAGCCGAGCCGAAAGGCATCGACGAGTACGACCCGACACCCGCACGCCTACGCAAACTGGAGCGCGAAATGCAGGAGCTTCGCGCCCTCGTGCAGACGATGCACACCTACATCACAAGCGGCGCGACCCCGCCCGCCGAACTCCCCGAGATCGAGATGCCGCACATCGCTGCGACGGTCGACGAACACCCGCTACTTCGCCCCTTGCTGCAGGCAGGCGTGGAGCAAGACCTGGCGCAGGAACTCTTGCGCCGCGTCCCGCGTATCCCCCAAAACGCGGCGGTAGATAGCCTCAGGCGCACCTTGATAGCGCGCATCCCTATCGGTGGCGCCCTGCCCCGCGAGAGCCGACACCGCCACATCGTCGTGCTGGTCGGACCTACAGGCGTTGGGAAGACGACCACCATCGCGAAGCTCGCTGCCATCCACGCGCTGGACTACAACCGAAAAGTCGCGCTTTTGTCGCTGGACACCTACCGAATCGGTGCCATCCAGCAGTTGCGCACCTACGCCGAGCTGATGAAACTACCGCTCCACATCGCAACGAACGCCGACGAAGTGCAGGAAGGGCTGGCGCTGTTTGCTGAGTACGATTTAGTGCTGGTGGACACGATAGGGCGCGGGCAGCGCGACGAGGCGAACCTGCAGGCAATGCGTCAGGCGCTGCAGCCCGTGAAAGGCATCGTCTACCTCACGCTGAGCGCAACAGCCGACACAGCAACCCTGCAGGACGCCGCGCAACGCTTCGCGATTTTCGAACCCGACGCAATCATCCTTACCAAGCTCGATGAGGCAGCGCGGCTGGGCAACTGCGTGAACCTCGCCTTGCGCTCCGAGCAGCCCCTCGCTTACTTCACCACAGGACAGCGCGTGCCTGAAGATATCTGCCTTGCCGATGCGCAAATGCTCGCCTGTAAGGTGTTGAGCGGGGTAGCCCAGTGCCTCGTCAAAGACCCCTTGCTTGAAACCAGTGGGTATCGGGTATAATTAGGGCGTTGCGGGAGTAGCTCAGGGGTAGAGCATCGGCCTCCCATGCCGAGGGTCGCGGGTTCGAATCCCGTCTCCCGCTCCAAAATGGTTAAGCGTCCAGCCGACTAACGCTCCTGTTAGCCCGCACGCAGGGGCGAGCATTAGGTACGCCCGCAAGAGCGTCGGCATCATCGCATCCCACGCGCGATACTGCCACATCTTTGCGTAGGCCAGCAGGAGGGCGTAGGCAAGCGGCGGCACCAACAGGGCGTAAAGCAGGGCGCCAAGCACCATTCGCCACGCTCGCCTCCCTACCCCCAAGCGCTTGGGCGGCACGGAGCTTGGAGAAGGACGACGCGCTCCGCCCCATATCAGCACCCCCAATACCAACGGGCTGGTCAGCACCGTTCCCACAATCGGAGCGGTGTTGAACGCTCCCAGCGCGTACCAGCGCGTGAGGTCGCTTAGCGTCGGCGGATAGCCCTGCACGCCCCAAAACAGCACGAGCCAGAGCGGGAACACCGCCCAGAACAGCGCACCTGCCCCCGCTATCCGCGCGGCGAACCCCAGCATGAGCCCCGCCCACGCCCAGCCGCGCCGCATCGCACGGACACCTTCGCCCGAGCCGAGGCTACCGCCGCGCGTCATGCCGACGCTCCTCATGCAGCCGATAGAGCTCCATCCACGCGGAGAAGGGGTCTAACGGATTGCGCGCACGCTCCGCATCCAGCTCGGCAAGCCGCTCATTAATGCGCCGATTCAGCCGAACCGCCGAGCCAATCAGCAGCGCGATAATGACCAAGCACACCAGTACGAACGGGATGTTCATGACCTCGCTGCGTTCAGTATACCTGCGTGGTGGGCGTGGCAGATTGCGATTGCCAGCGCGTCGGCTGCGTCGTCGGGTTTTGGGAGACTCTCCAGCCCCAGCAAGCGTTGCACCATGGTCTGCACCTGCTTCTTGTCTGCACCGCCGTAGCCCGTCACGGCTTGCTTGACCTGTAGTGGCGTATACTCGCGCCATTCGATACCTGCCTCCGCCGCGACCAGCAGCGCAATCCCTGCAGCCCGCGCCACCTGGATAGCCGTGCGCCGATTCGTGCTGAACAACAGTTGCTCCGTCGCCACCACATCCGGGGCATACCGCTCGACCAGCTCGCGTAGCCCACGGTAGAGCGTGAGCAAGCGTTCATGGGCGGGTAGCGTTCGGGGCGTCTCCAGCACGCCGTAGGCTAACGCGCGATAACGGTTGCCCGTTTTCTCCAACACACCGTAGCCCATCGTCGCTGTGCCAGGGTCAACGCCTAAGATAATCATCCTCGTCGTGTCCGCTTTGCACGGATATCTATGCTTTAGGCAATCGTTGCGCGAATCCTTCAGATAAGCGTTTCAGGCGACTCGCACAGGGGGGCGCTACGAGCCAAAAACAGCCATCCTGATGCGCACACGCTCAACCCTGCCTTGCCGATACAGCAAAACCAGCCAGTTCTCGTTGCCGATGCGTGTGGGTAAGACGGACACGCACCCCTCTCGCGAAAGTTTGACACCGTATACCCTGCCGTTGCGAACCTGGAGTAAGTAGGTGTCGAAGAACAAGCCGCTCATGACCATCTCCTCGTGCCCGTCGCTGTCGAGGTCGCCGTTCCAGATGAGGTTCACATCTTCCAGCGTTGTGAACTGCCAGTTGGATGGCTGGAGCGCCGCGGCACCTGTCGGTGGTATCGCGAGAACCGCAATCGGGCCGCCAGCACCTGTGAGATTGGAGAAGAGCGGGTTGTGATGGGCAGAAAGATAAAATCCGCTCTGAATCTGCTTCTGGCGACTTAGCCAGTCTATGCGGTAGCCCATCGGCTGTTGGAAGGAAACGGTTTCTTGAAATGTGCCGTTTCGGAAACGGAAGATCCGCCACTGGATTACATTAGAAGGGCTTGAGGGGAGGTCGGCGAGGATGAGCTCCGCTCTGCCGTCGTTGTCCATATCGTGGAACCAGTAAGTTTGCCAAGTATGACGCAGTGACGTTTGGAGTTTCGAGACCCACTGCAGCGTGCTGTCCTGCACGCGATACACCTCAACGAACAGATTGGGCATTATATGGAGAATGACGACCAGCTCGCGCGGCGCCGTGCCGTCCAGCTCCACTGCTTCTACTTGCGCGGCGAGCGAAAGTTCATTAAACGAGAGGGGGAGGCGACGCTGGGAACGCGACAGGACGAGCTGAGCCCAGGGCCCGCGTGCGCCATCGCCCGATTCGATCCGCTCGGGCTGGCGGTCGCCGTCTATATCAGGGATCGACTTGCTCACGCCACGAATAGTGTTTGGAGCCACCGAACCGCCACCGACATGGGGAAAGAGCCTCCCGTGATTTATGCCGAAAAATTTTTGAATCGGTGGAGGCGTGGACGCCAGCACTTTCTGGACTTGCAAGTGTCTTTCCGAATCCAGTCTGAGTATCGCCAGTTTGCCCGACCGCGTCTGTAGCCAGTAGTCGTCTATTAGCCCGTTGTGGTCGGCGTCGGTGTTGACAACATTGCTGAGTTGTTCGCCTTTGAGCGCATCCAGCGGTTTGGACTGCCAGCCTTGCGCGTCGCGGGTAAGCACAAGTGGCTCTAAATCGGTCGCGTCCCAGGCGATTGCCTGCCGCGCTAAGGGAAGGCTTCCAACAGGCGGGAAAGCAGGCGCAGTGAAATCGCCGCTGGTAATCGGTACGCTGGGGGTGAGCGTGATTAGGGGGATCTTATCGCTCGCGCCGTCTTTGAGCGAGAGCCACGCAGTGTAGTAGGGCTTGTAGGTATGCGCATGACGCACATGACCCACTGCCAGCAGCTCTGGGAACGCGTCGCCGTCGAAATCGACGAGCGTAGCGCTGCCGAATCCGTATGTGTCGATGCGGATGCCCGCATGTTCAGGCGGACGCGGCAGGGTTCCCACCCTGATGCGTTCTACTTGAAGTGGCTCCAGCGAGGGCCTCGTTGAACGACGCAGCAGGATGCCCACCGTGAACACCCCGAAAAGCACCAGCGCGATTAACCCGAGGAGAATCCACCGTTTACGCATGGTGTTCAGTTCCCCAGAATGCGCAGTTTGAAGCCGTTGGTATGTGCTTGGTAGGGCGCGTACATGCCCCACAGGTGCGCGGGCAGGATGGTGTATTCGCCTGGCGTCTCGGCGCGCACCAGCAGCGTGTAGCGATAGCTGTCGCCCCGATGCCAGTATTGACGGAATGTTAGCGCGCGGTCATCCCGGATCTCTTCGTGGGCGTAGTCCCACCACCAAGCGTTCAGAAAGGCTTCTGTGTCGAAGGGCGCGCAGCCTGCTGGGAAGGGCGTCTCCAGCACGGTGTAGTCGAGGCGCGAGAGTTTCTGGGGCATACGCGCTTCCACATCGATGCGCAGGAGCGTGCCTGCACGCACGGCGTCGCCCGAACGCAGCGGACGCAGCCGCTCGCCAGGCGTGGTCATCTCGGCGGGACGCTCCAACCGGTAGACGCGCAGGCGCAGCGGACCTGAAGCCTCTTCGGCAAGCGGCACAGACCGCGCCTGCGTCAGCACGACGCTCACCAGCGGCGCGCCGCGCAACGGACGCAGGGTAATCACATTCTCCCCCGTGCGCCATGCCAGATTG
>CALAMM010000162.1 GCA_937925775.1 uncultured Fimbriimonadales bacterium | reverse complement strand
ACAAACCAAGCCAATATCCATGTCGACATCCACTGCATGGCAATCAACCCGCGCAGCCCCAACGAGCTGCTCATCGGCACGGACGGCGGCGTCTATCGGCTGACCTACACGCCCAGCACGGGCGCGGTGAACATCACGGGGCTCAACGCTACGCTGGGCATCACCCAACTCTACTGGGCGGCGTTCCACCCCACAGACCGCAACCATATGATGGGCGGCGCGCAGGACAACGCCACGCCCCGCGCGAACGGCAATCTCAACAGTTGGCAGTGCATCGTCGGCGGCGACGGCGCCTACTGCGCCTATAACCCCACGAACCCGAACATCCAGTACGCCAGCGCTCAATACCTTAATATCTATCGCACCGCAAACAACTGGGGTAGCGCTCAATATATTGGACCCAACTATGGCAGCGACCGAGTGGCGTTCATCGCGCCGCTCACTGTCCACCCAGCCCAGCCCAACTGGATGCTGGCGGGCACGAACTACCTATACCTGTGGAACGAGATCACACGCACCTGGACGAACCGAGTTGGGGGTCAATCGCTCACGAACGGACGCCTGCGCGCCATCGCGGGCGCACCCAGCAACGCGAATGTCATCTATACAGGCGGCGACGATGGGCAACTGTGGATGACCACGAACGCGGGCAACTCTTGGCGACAAATCAACTTCGGCTTGCCCAACCGCGCCATTATGGACATCGCCGTCCACCCCACAAACCCCTACAAGGTCTATGTAGCGCTCGGCGGAACAGGCACACCGCATGTCTATCGCTGCGACAACACGCTCGCAAACCCTGTGCAGTGGGTCAACATCAGCGGCTCTGGCATCACGGGGTTGCCCGATGTGCATACCAACACGGTGGCGCTCGACCCTGCCGCGCCTGACTCGGTAATCTATGTGGGGAATGATGTGGGCTTCTTTTACACTTTAGACGGCGGGGCGACTTGGCGCAACGGCACGCAGCCGCTCGGACTGCCGAATGTGCAAGTGAACACCGTGCGCGTCGTACCTGCCACAGGCTACTTGATGGCGGCGACCTACGGGCGCGGCATCTGGCGCATTCAACTGCCGCTCACCCCCACAGGTGATGTGAACGGCGACGGCTGCGTCGATGATAGCGACCTACTGCTGGTGCTGTTCCAGTTCGGAAGCACCAACGCCCAAGCCGACCTGAACCGCGACGGCATAGTGGACGACGCCGACTTGCTCATCGTGCTGTTCCACTTCGGCGCAGGGTGCTAAATCGGCTACTGATTCCACCCCAGATGCCCGTTGATGGAGATCGTGTATACCGCCTGACCCGTCATCAGGTGGTAGATTGCCAACGGCATGTCGATGGCGAACTCACCTAAGATGACGCCAATCGCCACCGCGCGCAGCTTCTCGTAGCCCGACAAGCCGAAGTAGCGGTTCACAAAGAGCTTAATCAACAGCACGATGCTCAGCCCGAACCAGACATAGTCGATGCCGAAGTTCATCGAGAGCGCGTAGCCTGCAGGGTGGATGGGGAAGCCAGGGATACGGTAGCGCAGAAAATCGAGCAGCAACACGAAGCTGAACGCGCCTGTGAAGAAGGCGATTGCCGTGACATTGGGCGGATAGCGGTTGTCGGCGAGCCGGGTGATGACGCCCGCCATGCCGCCTCCCATGTCGGGTGCGCCGTCGCGATAGTAGCGGTTGATACTGAACACCTCGCCCAGAAAGATGCCCAGCAATACCGCCGCCGCAATAACGAAAAAGAGCGCCTTCTGATTCAACCGCGCGATCTCGCCCATCTTCATCGACTCCAACTGGTAGGGCATCGGATGCGTGCGGTGGAGGCGGTTCATAAAGTGGAAGGTGGTCATCAACTTCGCGATGGTCGACTCGGTCAGGTTCTGCGTGCCTGTGAAAGCGATCATGAGCTGATGGGGTCCCATAAACGCCATCTCGTGGATGGGGGCGCCGAGCTGTGCCCGCAGACGCGCGACCACCACGCTGAACGCTATAAACAGCGACACATAAATCGTCACCAGCCACCAGGGCAACCCGACCGCAACCCCCAGCCCAACCAGTACCGCCAAACTGGCGATTAAGCCGATAAACGCCCAGCGTGCGGAGAGCGCGTAGCCTGCCTCGGGATTCTCGCCCGTTTTAATCTCGTTCCAAATCTGCTTCAGGTATCCACGCGAGGCGTAAATCACGCTCACGAACAATCCGAGAAACGCGCCCCACGATTGCTCGCTGAAATAGGGTGGCTGCGGCACCAGGTAGCTCCCGCCGAACACGCCCTGCTCATACCCCATCGCGGCTGTAATCACTTGCATGCCCTTGCGCACGAAGTAGAACAGCACGCTCGAAAAGAGCAAATCGTTCGGCACGAACACGCCAATCGCCGCCATGTAGGGGAACAGCCCCACAGGAATCCACCCAACCTGATTCCAAGGCGGTGTGGTAAGGTAATCGTTCAAGGCGGCGAGGAAGCGCACATTGATGCGCGGGATCCACGGGAAAAAGACATGGAGCCCGTTGATAACGCCGATGAGAAAGGTCACGGTGAACGCGCTCCACAGGTAGCGACTGCGCCACAGGGGCGACTGGGGCTGGCAGAGCAGCATGGGAACCTGAATGATTGGGAACGCGAGTCGCTCCTGCTGCGTCCACAGGCGGCGCATGAGCGTGTTGATACAGAGCATCGCCAGTGCTGCGGAGCCAAACAACCCCATCCAGCCCAGAAAAATGGGGAGCCACACGCTCAGCTTCGTGAGCGCGTAGGGGAACTTGTAGCCGCCGATGCCGTACTCGCGGATAGGTGCGGCGTTCTTATGAAACAGCCAGTCGGTCAGATGCGGCAGCACGCGACTGCGGTAGGTCTCGTTATTGTCCGCGTAGAGTCCGAACGAGTGCCACAGGGGCACGCAGACATTCATCCATTCCGCCGCCATCGCCGTGCCCACGAACAGCACGGTGAAAATCACCACTAAGTCGGGCGTCTCTAAGAACCAGCGGCGGAAGATTAATCGCCCGAGCGCGTTGAGCAGGGCGACCACCATCAGCGTTGCTACGGGCGGGATCATGAGCGAGAAAATCACGCTCAGTACGATTTCCACCGCCCAGTAGGTGGTGAACGGTAGCAAGGCGAAGCCAATCACCAGGCCCCGCAGTCGCAGTCCACGCGCACGCTCAATCGTCGGCTCGATGAGGAGCCCGTCGGGCTGGGGCTGCGGAGGCTCCTGCAACACAGGCTTGACGGACATACAGCATTCGATTTCTCTCCAGAGGGCGAGTTTCCTGCTGCCGTTGCTGGACGCCCCAGCGATTACCAGCGCGATTTTCGCCGCTCCAGAGCGTATAATATATGTGGAGGCTCTGATGACAATCCATCGCCTGATGTATTGGCTGTTCCTCGCGGTCGGGATGGTTCTGTTTGCGACCGTTGGGTTCCTGCTTGCTGACCCCTTTCTCAAGGCGGTGGACAGCTGGTTCGCGGGCAGTCCGCCGATTTCACCTCTGTGGACGCGCGTGGGGTTAACGACCGCAGGGCTGCTGATGGGGATTCTGGTGGCTAATCACGGTTTTCAGTTGCTGGCGCGGGTGGCACAGCACTTGGAGGAAGCAGAGCCAGACGAAAAGTTGGCGATTGGGCTGGGGCTGGTCTCGGCAGCAGTGATTACTTTCGCGCTCTATCCGTTGCTGTTTGCGATTGGCGGTGCGCGGCTGGGTTGGGCGCTCACCCTGCTCGCCTTCGTTATCTTGGTGTATCTGAGCATCGTGAGCTTTTTGAGCATGAAGGAGTACCTCCCGCTCACGGCGCAGATGGCGCGCCGCTCGAAGGGGATTAAGGTGCTGGACACGAGCGTGATTATCGACGGGCGCATTCGCGACATTCTGCGCACGGGGTTTCTGGAAGGGAAGCTTTATGTGCCGGGCTTTGTGCTGGACGAGTTGCAGCATATTGCCGATTCGGAAGACCCTCTGCGTCGGGCGCGGGGCAGGCGCGGGCTGGATGTGCTAAAGCAGCTCCAGGCGGACCTTGGCGAGAATCTGGAGGTGCGCGTGCATGACCGACTTGCGCCCCATTCGGGCGACGAGGTCGACGCTCGGCTCGTGCGCCTCGCCAAAGCGATGCGAGCGGACATCATCACCAACGATTACAATCTGAACCGCGTAGCGGAGCTGCAAGGCGTGCGCGTGTTGAACATCAACGAGCTCGCGGAAGCCGTGCGCATCCATGTGCTACCTGGTGAGGAGCTGACGGTTGTTCCCATTCGTGAAGGGCAGGAGCCGGAGCAAGGTATCGCCTACCTCGAGGACGGCACGATGGTGGTCGTAGAGGGCGGGCGCGAGTATCTCAATCAGCCGATTGAAGTGGTTGTGACCAGCGTTTTGCAGTCGGCGCGTGGTAAGATGCTGTTCGCGGAGCCGAAACACGCCGACAGCCGAGCCGAAGGAGGGATGGAATATTCTACACGCCCTTATTCTGGCGGCAGGAAGCGGCGTTCGGTTCGGTAGGAGCGACAAGCTCTGGCAGCTGCTGAACGGTGCGCCTGTGTGGCGCCACGCGCTTTGGCGACTGCTCAGCCACCCTGCGACCGATTCTGCCTCGTTAGCGGTCGCGCCCGATGCTCGTGAACCCTACGAGTCGTACCTGAGCCGATTTCCCCTGCCCAAACCGACACGAATCCTCGCGTGTGGTGGCGCGACGCGCCAGCAGACGGTGGCGAACGCGCTGAAGTATCTGCCTGAGGGCGTGCCTTTCGTCGCCGTGCATGATGCGGCGCGCCCGCTGGTCAGCCACGCGCTGCTCGACCGACTGGTGGAGGTCGCGCAGCAGCATGGAACCGCTGTGCCTGCGCTTCCTGTGCAGGACACGCTCAAGCGCGCCGCCAACGGCGGGCAGGTGCTGGAGACTCTGCCCCGCGAGGGGGTCTATCGCGTGCAGACGCCCCAGATTTTTCGCACCGACTGGCTTATCAAGGCGCACCAGCGCGCCATCGAGGAGGGGTTCACCGAGGCTACGGATGACGCGCAACTGCTCGAACGCGCAGGGTATCCCGTGCATCTTGCTCTGGGCGACCCGCGCAATCTCAAGCTCACCACCCCCGACGATTGGAGCCTGCTGCGCCTGTATGCGGGTGAGGGCGCACTTACCCGCACGGGAATCGGGTATGATATACACCAGCTAACGGAAGGGCGAACACTGATGCTGGGCGGCGTTGCAATCGACTACCCGCTTGGGTTGCTGGGGCATTCCGACGCCGATGTCGTGACCCACGCGATTTGCGATGCGCTGTTAGGCGCGGCTGCATTAGGGGACATCGGACAACACTTTCCCAACAGCGACCCGCGCTGGAAAGATGCTCCCAGTTTACGCCTTTTACACCAAGTGGGCGCGCTGCTGCACCAGCACGGCTGGCGACCGCTCCATGTGGACGCGATGGTGATTGCCGAGTCGCCCAAACTCGCGCCGTACATCCCTGCGATGCGCACTCAAATCGCCCAGACGCTGGGCATTTTACCCGAACAAGTCAGTATCAAGGCGACGACGAACGAAGGGATGGACGCCGTCGGCGCACGGCGCGCCATCGCCTGCTACGCCGTCGCTACAATCAGTCCAGGAGAGGCGAACTATGAGCAAATCCCGACGCAAACAGGTTGAAATCGTCGATGTGACTTTCCGCAGCCCGCACCAGGAACTCAGCGAATCGGAGAAAGCCTATGTGCGTCGTAAACTGGCTAAACTGGCGCGGTTCTTCCACAAAATCTGGACACTGGAACTCACTTACGAGCTGGTGCGCGGGCAACATCATGTATCCGTTCTGGTCGATGCGGATGGACAGAGGTTTCACTACGACGACAAGGCGCCCGAGTTCCGCGCGGCGGTGGACGCTGTCGTGCAGAAAATGGAGCATCAGCTTGCGCGCTACAAGGAGAAACTGCAGAAGCGGGGGCGCAAACCGCGCGAGGAAGTCATAGAGGCGGTGCTGAGTGAGGCTGAGGAATCCGAATCGGAGCCGATGCCGAACCCCACTTTGCGACGCACCGTGCGCGTCCCCCTAAAGCCGATGAGCCTTGAAGAGGCACTGCTACAGGCCGACTTGGAAAACGCCCAGGTCTACATGTTTCACGACTCCGACACGAACCGCTACTGCGTGCTGGTGCAAGTGGAGAAGGGCGTGTACGACCTGATTGAGGGGATGGAGTAGAGAGCCGCATAAGTGGCTCTTGAGCGGTCTCCTCTGAGGCTGTGTAGGAAACTGGACCGCGTTGACGCACGGGTGCGACGGCAGGAATGTTGTCGCACCCGTGCTGCGGCAGGAAAGTTCAAGCACCGAGACCTCCCTCCGTGCCCCAGATTGCCTCTGGGAACGCCTACAACGGTCTCCAGTAGAGGTCGCGCGTCTCGACAATCGTGAAGGGGTCGTGGCACTGGATGGCGATGTGTCCCGCTTTGAATTCGTCGTTGCGCGTGTCCACCACTTTTTGTCCGTTCACGAAGATTTGGATGTGGTCGCCCTTGGCACGGATGCGCATTGAGAACCAGTCGCCGTCGCGCGTGAGCAAGCGACTTGCCATCACCCGTCCGTAGAGCGAGCCAGTGATGTACTCGCCGCGCCCGATGTGGTTATACACCTGCGCTTCGTAGCCCACGGGCCAGTTGTTGCGGTTCTGAGGGTTGGGCTGGGCGCGGAAGTAGATGCCGTTGTTTGGGTTCATCGGCGAGTTCTCGCGGAACGGGCGGATGCGTATCATCGCGCGCAGCTCGAAGTCGGTGAAGGTCTGCTCGGTGAACAGATGCCCCATGCCTCCCTCGCCGACGATCGCGCCGTCTTTGACGCTCCAGCGTGCCATCCCGGTGGCGAACCAGCCCGACAGGTCTTTGCCGTTGAACAGCGGTTGCCACCCCTCGTTGCACTCTTGCGGGCGGAGCCGCTTGATGCGCAGGTTGCGAAACTTCACTGTCACGCCGGGGTGGTGCTGCTGCAAGCCAATCACGCCGCGCTGGAACTCGTGCAGGTCGCAATCTTGGATCATTTCGCCGTTGATTGTGATTTGGATATGCGAGCCGCAGGCGCGGATTTCGAAGGCGTTCCACTGTCGTTCGGGGGCGATTGCGCGCATGTGCGTTAGGTTCGTGGGGACGCGATTGTAGATACTTCCTGTGGGGTTGCGTTCATCCTCCAGACTGATTTGCATTTCGTAGCCGTCGTTCCATGGGGTGGCGGTCGGCTGGGCGCGGAAGAACACCCCGCTGTTGCCTTCGTGCGTGTCGCCTTTGTCGACCCAGTACTCGCCGCGCAGGACGAAGTTGTCGAAGGTTTCTACCGTGCCGATCCAGCCTGCGCTGTCGGCGGGCGCGATGAGTTCACCGTTGTGTACGCGCCAGTTCGCGCCTGCGTAGACCTTCCAGCCCTGCAGGTTGCGCCCGTTGAAGAGGGGTCGGAAGCCCTCGCGTCGCTCCTGCGCCGACAGCCTCTGCGCATCGCCCATCACCAGCAGCCCTAACAGCCCTGCCCACAGCCCTACGCACCGAAACATAGCATTTCGATTCGAGGGCATCTTGTCAGTTCCTACCGTCTGCTGCGGCGCAGGCGATAGACATAGGCTAACACTTCCGCCACCGCTTGATAGAGCGTGGCGGGGATTTCCTGTCCCACTTCCACTTGGGCGTAGAGGCTACGGGCGAGGGGCGGGTTCGGCACGATGGGCACATGCCATTTTAGGGCTTCGTCGCGGATTTGCTGAGCGCGCCAGCCCTTGCCTTTGGCGACCACGCGCGGCGCGTTCATTGTGGCGCGGTCGTATCGTAGCGCGACGGCGTAGGTCACAGGGTTCGTCACCACCACATCGGCGCGACGCACCTCGCGGATCGAGCGCCGACGCGCCACCTCTTGCATCTTCTGGCGGATACGCGCTCGCAGGTGGGGGTCGCCCTCCGTCTGCTTATACTCCTCTTTGAGTTCGTAGCGCGACATGCGGAGGGTCTTCTCATAGTCCCACCGCTGGTACAGGTAATCCAGAAATGCCAGCACGAGCCACAGCACCCCCACGCGCAGTCCCACCTGATGGAGCGCTTCCACCATCGGCGCGAGAGTGTGCGGGGCAGGCCACTGCGAGACGCTGACGAGACGCGCGGTCTCGTTTGCCAGCGTGCGCCACGCGACCCAAGTGATGAGTGCGAACTTCAGCACGGCTTTGAGCAGCTCCACTCCCGACCGCTGGGAGAAGAGCCGTTGGAACCCCCGCGCGGGGTTAATCCGATTGAGGTCGGGCTGCAGGGGTTGGGCGGAGAAGTGGAGCCCCACCTGCATTGCGTTGGCGACCAGCGCGGTGAGGAACGCTGCGGCGAGCAGCGGCGCCAGCAACGCCAGCGCGCTCCATAACAGCGCGTCTGACATGCGCATCGTGCCTGCCTGCTGGAGTTGATGTTGAAACGCGGTGAGGAACCGCTCGCCGCCCCAGCGCATCACCAGCGGCAGCATCAGCACCAGCGCGAGGAAGATGGCGGCGCCGTTGATTTCGGTGGAGCGCGCGACCTGCCCTTTTTTACGCGCCTCTTGCCGCTTTCGCGGCGTCGCCTGTTCCGTGCGTTCCTCGTCTGCCATGCTGGGGAAATTATCGGCGGTTTTCGCAAGGTTTTCGTCATGGGGGCGTTCTCTTTTGCCCCGAAAACGGGAGTGCCTTCCAACTCCCCCTCCAGCGCGACCTCAAAAAGCCCGAACACTGGGTTGCGCTTTGCCCAATCATCGACTAACCAGTCGTTCGACGACAATCTCGGAGGAGACATACAACTTGATGTGCCCAGTTAGCCAATCACACCTCTACATCTTGTATGGCGGAACGCGCGAATCCGTCGATCGCCGACTTTTTGCCACTTGAGTTCAAATCCGCCGCCGATCGACGACACCCCTTGACTTCACCAACAACGATAGGGTATAGTATTGCCGTCAACGCAACGGCAACTTACCTTGACAACTGGCGCATTTTTGAGTTCAAAAAGACGCCTCTGGCGCAAAGGCGTCTTGGTTTGTAGCCTACCTGTGAGGGATTGAAACCACATCAACGCTGCGCTCCTTGGTCTGATGATAACAGTTTGTAGCCTACCTGTGAGGGATTGAAACCACGACCTTCAACTGCCGCTTGGGATTGCCCATAGTGTTTGTAGCCTACCTGTGAGGGATTGAAACGTCTCAGCATAACCGGGCGTGGCGTAGAGCTTCCGAGTTTGTAGCCTACCTGTGAGGGATTGAAACCTTCCCAGAGTCGCGCTTGCCAGACTCGCGGGGATGTTTGTAGCCTACCTGTGAGGGATTGAAACGATCGATTCTGGCTTGACATTGAGATGGCAGGTTCAGCGTTTGTAGCCTACCTGTGAGGGATTGAAACACCAGTTCCTGCAACAAGAATCGCCAATCGCAACGGAAGTTTGTAGCCTACCTGTGAGGGATTGAAACGCTAGGCGGGTGACGCCCACCAACGTGGCTTCATACAGTTTGTAGCCTACCTGTGAGGGATTGAAACAACATAGACCTCCACGCCGCACGCGCCGAGCGCGTCGTTTGTAGCCTACCTGTGAGGGATTGAAACCGCAAGGTGGGATAGAGTATTCAGAACTCGTCGTCGTTTGTAGCCTACCTGTGAGGGATTGAAACCTCGTCCACGCCGATCAGCTCGCGCTTGCCAGCCTTGTTTGTAGCCTACCTGTGAGGGATTGAAACGAGTAATGATCGAACAAGTCGACTCTTATCTCGCCGTTTGTAGCCTACCTGTGAGGGATTGAAACAGGCTGAAGCAGTGGGCGAATGAAATCCTCAACTCGTGTTTGTAGCCTACCTGTCCAGCGCCGATTGCTTCAGGCAAGTCCGTAAGCGTCTCCTATGCCATATTACTCTATACTTCGGCGGCGCTTTCACATTTGAGGGACTATGCAGCCCGACTTTCCGAGAGAGCCATTCAGGGTCGGGGCTGGGGTTCGCCGAGCGCGTGGCGTCGCCCCGATTTCCAGCGGTCGTGCAACCAGAGCCACTGG
>CALAMM010000161.1 GCA_937925775.1 uncultured Fimbriimonadales bacterium | reverse complement strand
AGCCACGCTTTGGTTGTGCTGGGGCAGGGATGTCCAATGTTTACTTTCGTAGGGAGCTTCCCAGACGCTTAACCCTTTAAATCTAAGGTATAATCGCAGTGGTGATCGACGATGACGGAACGACGCGGTTTTACCCTGATTGAGCTACTGGTCGTAATCGCGATAATCGCCATTTTAGCGGCGATTCTGTTCCCTGTGTTTGCCCAGGCGCGTGAAAAAGCGCGTCAGACGCAGTGCCTGAGCCAGAATAAGCAGATTGGCATCGCTGCCATGATGTATGTGCAGGATTACGACGAGACCTTCCCGCTCGCGGAGAACCAGTTAATCCCGCCGCCCAACTTCTGTGGCGGTGGCTATACGAGTTGTACCTCAATCGGATACTTGTACTGGCTGCAGCCCTACTCGCGCGACAATCTTTACTCGCGCTGTCCGAACGCGAAGCCGCTCACTGACCCCAGCTCACCCACGGGTCGTCGCTTGCTTTGTGAAGGGCGTATCGGCTACGGGGCGGCGTACCCCTCGCCGATGGGGTTCTCTGCGGGCTGCTCGTTCCCACCGCAAGTTTACCCGCCCAGCAAAACCCTCGCCCAGCTCTCCGCGCCTGCAAGCCATGTGATGGTGATGGACGGTGTGCCTTCGGGTACGAGCAGTCGACCGCTCTACGACCAGTTCGGGTTCCACATGAATGTTGTCCATTCGCCCTTCATGCGTACTGAGTGGCAGCACTATGGTTTTAGCACGCCGCCCGGTTTCCCGCCAGGGTTCCACCAGCGTCCGCACGGTCGACATCAGGGGCAGGTAACGGTGACCTACGCCGATGGACACACTAAAGCCACGCCTTTCGAGGCACTGTACGGACTGCCCGAACGCGAGTGTGAACGCAATAACAATACCTTCTGCTCCACAGTGGAATACACCCGCACTCAGCGTCCAGATTTGTGGGAGAAGTGGGATTAGCCGCGTGCTATCCCTGCTGGGTCAGATTGGCTTGTCGGTACATGCCGGCAAGCCGATTATTTTATGCGGTGTCGAGGGACAGCAAACCTCGTACGATTGCTATAAAGCGAATTGCCTCTGAGCGGCATAATCGATGAGTAGCACAGAAGGGGAGGTGAATCGATGCTATCTGCTATTGCACTGGCACTTGCTGTTGCCTGCATCGTGGGGGCATATAGCCTGTTGCGCGATGCGCTTGATGAAGTGTGGTAATCCCCAGCAGCACGGACATTCCTGTCCGTGCACGGGGCATTGGGGGCGATGCCGAGAGTGGCGTTGTGATTGTGCTTGGGATGAATTCCAAGCCATGCGCTACAGTGGCTCAACCCAGATCAAGCTCGCAAGTTGCGCGTCCACAGCGGTGGTGGACATGCCGACCCGAATAGCATAGGTAGGGAAGCGTTGTAGCAGAGCAAGTGTCGCGCCGGGCATGATCCCCAGCGCGCTGAGCTTGCGCCAGTGCCCATCGGGGTCATGGACGATCCGTACGATGCGCGCTTGGGCGCCTGTCGGCAGTTGCGTCAGCGGGAGGGCGTGTTCTGCGCTCTGCCCTGACGCTTCCGCCGCGCCCACTCCACGATGTTTCTGATCCATCTCGGCTCCTGCGGTTGTTCGTAGCCACAACGCGGGCACTTCACCCAGCGGCAGCCGCCGAACGCTGCGCACCCTCGGCAGGCTCTGGCGACGCCCTCCTCTGTCAACTCGTGCCCACAAAAACTACACCTCATCCCACCTGCACCCCCAACATACCTAACGCTCGGCTCAAGATAAACCCAACACCGAACGCGACCGTCATCGCGATTACGAACATCGCTAACGCCGTCTTCCAGCCGCGTTCTTTGATGGTAATCAGGAACTGCGCCACGCAGGGCACAAACAGCGTTAACACCACTGATGTGATAAGCATATCGTTGCCAGTGAGTAAGCCTCTCTCGTGGAGGTCATACAGTCCTGCGGCGCCGTAGTCGCGGCGAAAGAATCCGAACAGGAACGCCACGCCTGTTTGCGGAGGCAAGTCCAGCAGCTGAGTCAGCGGGTTCAAGGCACGCAGCGCGAGGTTGAACAGTCCTGTGAGCTGCCCCACCCAGATTAGCACACTCGCAATCAGGAACAGGGGCAACACTTCCAGGAAGTACCACTGCAGACGCGCGAGGGTCTTGAGCAGCACATTCGACAGGCTCGGCAAACGCATGGGCGGGATTTCCATGTAGAACGGCGTCGCGCGTCCAGGCAGCACTTGCGCCGCCAGCCAGCCTGTGGCCAGAAAGACCAAGGCAATCACCCCTGCCCAGAGGGTCAGTCCCAGCGGATATGCCGACAGCAGCGCCAGCACCACCCCCAGCTGCGCCGAGCAGGGAATGGTCAGCGTCAGCAGCAGCGTCGTGATGACGCGCTCGCGACGGGTCTCCAGCACGCGCGTGACCACCGTCGCCATCGTGTCGCACCCAAAGCCCAGCACGATGGGAATCACCGCGCGTCCGTTCAGCCCCAACGCTTTGAACGCACGGTCAATCAGCATCGCCAGACGCGGCAGATAGCCTGTGTCCTCCAGCAACGCGAACACCAGAAAGAAGAAAGTTACAATCGGCAGGATCAGCGCAATCGCGTAGGTCACGCCCAGCGTCCAGACGCCGTATTCGCCTACCAAGAGCTCCTGAACCGTCTGCCACGGCACAACCGAGCGCACGATGTTCTCCACGAAGGGGTTGATGTATGTGCCGAACAGTTTTTCCTCAATAAGCTCGACAACGGTTCCTGCGCCGAACACCCCGACGAACTGATATAACCCGAAATAAAGCACGAACGCCAAGATAGGGAACCCCGTCCACGGGTTCATGCAGAGCCATCCGATCCAGTCCGCGAGGGTTTGCGGGCGCGGGGGGCGGGTTGCTTGCGTAACCTGCGCGGCGAGTTGTTGGCTCCAGAGCTGACGCTGGTACTCAATTTGCCACGCAAGCGGTGTCTGGTCGGCTTTCTCCAACGCGGTTTTCAAGGCTCGGATGCGCTCCAAAGTGCTTGCATTTTCCTGCGTGGCGACCTCGTCCCAGATTTCGGGGTCGTCCTGCAGCAACAGCAACGCGATTGTGCGGGGGCTAAGCGCGTAGTCGCCGCGCAATAGGTCGCAGATTTGCGCAACCGCATCTTCAATCGCGGGAGGATAGGTCGGAGTGGGGGGCGGCGAGACGCTCATAAATCAGCTCCTTCACAGCAGGGACGCCCTGCCCCGAAAGACAGACCGTCGGTAGCACAGGCACACCCAGCTGCTGCGCCAGCGCGTCTACTTGAATCGTTAGTCCAGCACGCTCCAGCTCATCCATCATGTTCAGCACAACAACCACAGGCACACCCGTCTCGATTAACTGCACGGTCAAGGGGAGCGTGCGTGCGAGGTTCTTGGCATCGATCACATGCAGCACGAGGTCGGGACGGTCGCTCAGGAGGATGCGTCGCGCCACGCGCTCTTCCTCAGTAATCGGCACAAGCGAATACATGCCCGGCGAGTCGATAATCACAAACTCCTGCCCGCGATAGCGCATTAGCCCGCGCGCCACTTCGACAGTTGTGCCCGGATAGTTCGAGACGGTTACATAGCGTCCCGTTAGCTTGTGGAACAACACGCTCTTGCCCACATTCGGGTTGCCCACAATCAAAACGGTCGGTCTTGCGTGCGCTTGCCTGCGCCTCGGTTTCTCAACAGCAGTTGCGGTCGCCATTTTCCATAAATATACCCTTTAGCGTGGCTAAATATCAAGGGGGGGGTAGGGCACACCCGTCCTGTCCCCGTCGCCAACATCGTAGGGACGAGCCTGCGTGCCTGCCCTTGCCCCGCATCCTTTTTCAAACAGCCTCTGGGGGTAAAGCTCGTGGGCACTGCGGCGATTGCTTCTCACGAAGACGGCTTGTCCGCTTTCACGCGGCGGCTCAATCGGCGCGGCTGGAGGTACTGCCGATTCCAGGCGAACGCGAGCGTCAATATCAGTGCAATCATCGTGAATGGCAATACAAAATACCGCATCGCCAGCGTATATTCGTCGAGCGCGTCGTGGTGGCTCGAGTGGAGGATGAGATAGACTGTGTAGGCGATGTAGTAAAACACGAACAGCGCGCCTTCCCAGCGTTTGATTTGGAATCCGTTGAAGAACACGGGGAAGCAGGCGAGGGAGACCGCAATCATCACCAGCGCGTCGAATCGCAACACGGCAGGGGCAATCGCCATCCCGTTCGGTGCGACAAGGCTGCTGAAGCCCAGCACCGACAGAATGTTGAAGATGTTGCTACCAATCACATTTCCGACGGAGATGTCGCGCTCACCGCGCAGGCTTGCAATCACGGAGGTTGCCAGCTCGGGCAGGGAGGTGCCGATCGCTACCACCGTCAATCCAATCACTAATTCACTTACGCCGAGCGCACGCGCCGTTGCCACAGCGCCTTGGATGAGCCATTCCGAGCCAAGCGACAGCCCCAGCAGACCGAACACGATTAGTCCCGCCAGCTTGAAGTAAGTCCAGCCGTCGCGCGGGATGATGCCAATCTCCTCCAGTTCCTTCTCCAGAATCGGTTCGGAGCGCGCCGAGCGTGCCATCCACCATAGGTAGCCTGCGAAGATCCCCACCAGGAGCACGCCGTCCAGTCGCGTCAGTTTGCCATCATAGCCCAGCACGAAAAATAGCAGCGCTGTGCCGATCATCATCGGCACCTCGATTTTAATCAGGCGGATGCTGACCGCCAACGGCGCCACCACCGCCGACAGCCCCAGAATCAGCAGGATGTTGACGATATTGCTTCCGACCACATTTCCGACGGCGATGTCGGGCTGTCCGCGATAGGCGGAGAGCACGGAGACGGCGAGTTCGGGTGCGCTGGTGCCGAACGCGACTACGCTCAACCCGATGACCACAGGGGGCACGCCCCACAACGACGCAAGGCGCGAAGCACCGCGCACCAGCCACTCGCCACCGCCAATCAGCAGCAGGAGTCCTGGCAAAATCAGCCACACCTTCTCCAATGTCGTTCCTGCCTCCTATCGCAAGCCGTACATGAACGCAACAATCAACAGGAGCAACGCGCCCAGCATCATCACGAACGCATACGAGCGCACATAGCCACTCTGAATCGGGCGCAGTCCGTTGCCCACAGCCCGCGCCAGTGAACCAATAAGGTTGACCACCGTATCGATGAGGCTCTCCACGATCACGGCGAGGATGAGCGCGAGGGCGCCCCCGAAGTTCACACCGAGTGCGCGCATCACGCCGTCGTAGCCCCACTGCTTATGCGCAGCACCCCATACGCCTTGCAGCCGCGCTTCTGCAGGAGGCATCCCACGCCGATACCGTACTATGCCAAACAGGATGCCGAGAACCGCCGCCCCCAACGCGATTGCGAACACCAAGCCTTTACCCGCCTCCGCGCTCAGGAATAACTGGTCCTGCGCGAGAATCGTTGGCTCAGCGACAGGCTTGAGAAACTCGTGGAACGCCTTCTCGTTCGGCAGCAGCCAGCCGAACACGATGGAGCCAAGCGCAAGCAGTCCCAGCACGCTCAGCACGGTCGTATACCTCTCGCGGGGTGGCTCGTGGTGGGGCGCGTCGTGATTCGTCTGGGGCGCAGGGGGCGCGAAGAACACCAACCACACCAGGCGCGTCATATACGCCGCCGTTAGCCCTGCCGTCAGGATGCCCACGCCGAACAGCACAGGCGCGAAGTTCACCAGCTTCGCGTGGTACACACTGAGCAGGATCGCCTCTTTAGACCAGAAGCCCGATAGGGGTGGAATGCCCGCAATCGCGAGCCAGCCGACCAGCATCGTCGCTGCCGTGATGGGCAACGCTCGCGCCAGACCCCCCATCTTGCGGATGTCGCCCTGATGGTGCAGCGCGATGAGCACCGAGCCAGCCGCCAGAAACAGCAACGCTTTGAAAAACGCATGCGTAGCCACATGGAACATCCCAGCCCAGAACGCCCCCACCCCGCACGCCAGAAACATATAGCCAAGCTGGCTTACGGTGGAGTACGCCAGAATCCGCTTGATGTCCGTTTGCGCTATCGCGATTGTGGCGGCGAACACCGCCGTGAGCGCGCCCACACCCGCCACAATCCCCATCGCCATAGGCGACATTTCCAAGAGGGGATGCACGCGCACAAGCAGATAGACGCCTGCCGTGACCATCGTCGCCGCGTGAATCAGCGCGGAGACAGGGGTCGGACCCGCCATCGCGTCGGGGAGCCAGAAGTAGAGAGGCAGCTGCGCGGACTTGCCCGCCGCCGCCAAGAATAACAACAGCGCAATCGCCGTTGCCGCCCAGCCCGCGTCGCGCAACACCGAAAGCGCCAGCGCGTTCACCTGACCGAACGACAGCGTTCCAAACAGCGCAACCACAAGAAACATCGCCAGCAGGTAGCCCGCGTCGCCGATTCGGTTCACGATAAATGCCTTGTTCGCCGCGTCGGTGTTCGCCTTCCATTCCGAGTTGCGATAGAAAAAGCCAATCAGCAGATAACTGCACAATCCCACGCCCTCCCAGCCGACGAACATCACCAAAAAGTTGCCCGCCAGCACGAGAGTGAGCATGAAGAAGATGAACAGATTAAAGTAGGTAAAAAAGCGCGGGTAGTCCTCGTCGTCCGCCATGTAGCCTGTTGCGTAGAGGTGAATCAGCCCGCCGATGCCAGTCACGATGAGCGTCATCAGAATCGAGAGGGGATCGAGAATGAACTCGATTGGAATGCTCAGGCTGGCGACCTTGATCCAGTCGGTCAGCAGGTAGGTTAGGGTGCGCTGGTCGTCGGGTAGTCGGAGCATCGCTTGGAACAGCTGCCATCCGAGCGCGAACGCGCCCAGCACCACGCCCGTGCCGACCGCGCCGATGAGCCACTTGCCCACCTTTTCACCCAGCGTCCGCACAAGCCAGCCGCCCAGCAGCGCGTGCAACAGGCTCCCTGCCAACGGCAACGCGAGGATCCAGAGTACGAGTTCGACCGCCGATTTGTCCATGCGTCAAGGATTATACCTGTTGAGCGGGAGATTGTCGCGTTCTGTCGAACTGGGAGAGCGTGCGTTTGGCGCTGTTTGGCGGTACTTTTGACCCGGTGCATTACGGGCACCTGCGGCTGGCGGAGGAGTCGCGCGAGGCGGCGGTTCTGGAGCGCGTGCTGTTTATGCCTGCCCGTGTCTCGCCGTTTCGCACTGCCGAGCGGCTGAGCGACGCGGCGCACCGCCTGCAGATGCTTCGCCTCGCGGTGGGGGACAACCCGTCCTTCGAGGTCTCCGAGTTAGAGATCCAGCGAGGGGGCGTTTCCTACACTATCGACACGCTCCGCGCCCTGCGCGCCGCGTACCCCGACGCCGAACTGTTTTTGATTCTGGGCGCGGACGCGCTTCAGGGCTTTATGGCGTGGCGCGAGCCTCATTCCATCGTGCGCGAGTGCCGCTTGTTGGTGGGCGCACGCCCCGATTACGACCTGCAGGCGACGCTGGCGCAACTGCCTGACCCGATACGCCAGCGCGTGCTACCTGTCCCGATGACCCCGCTGGGCGTCAGCGCGAGCGACATTCGGCAGCGCGTGCGGCTGGGACGCTCAATTCGCTATCTCACACCCCCCAGTGTGATAGAATATATACAGCAACATCGGTTGTATCTGGAGCCAGAGCGATATGACGACGGAACAGAAGCGTCAAATGATTCTGAACGCGGCGGAGGACGCTAAAGCCGAGCGCATCAACGCGCTCGATCTGCGCGGTAAAACGCTTATTGCGGACTACTTTATCGTCTGCAGCGGCAACTCGGATGTGCATATCCGCTCGATAGCGGATCGCATTCAGGACCGTTTGCGGGAGGTAGGCGAGCGCGCCCTGCGTGTGGAAGGCTACCGCGAGGCGACCTGGGTGCTGTTGGACTACGGCGATGTGGTCGTGCATATCATGCGCGAGGAGACGCGCCAGCACTACGGGCTGGAGGCGTTCTGGGAGAACGCGCCACTGATTGAAAGTCTCAGGGAATATACAGGCGATGAATCTCGGAAGCGAGTTGGATCCGAGGCGCGAAGAGATTGAGCGACTGCTTCGCTTGGCGCACATCCATCAGGTGCGCGGCGAACGGAGCAAGGCGAAGGAACTGCTCCAGCAGGCGTTGGAACTGGACGCCGAAAACGCGGGCGTCTGGGAACTGCTGGGCGACTATCTGCGCGAGGCAGAAGACTGGCAAGGTGCGCACGACGCCTACAAAAAAGCGCACGAGCTCGCCCCTGAGAACGCCGCCCTCGAGCGCAAATACGCTGAAGCCGTGCTGCAACTCACGCGCCAGCAGGAGCAGTACCAGCAGTGGGAACGCGCATTGGAGGGAAAAGGGAGAGGGGATTCCCTTGCCCTGCCGCGCAACCCCGGACTGGCGTTCCTGCTCTCGCTGCTGATGCCCGGCGTCGGGCAGCTCTACAACGGGCAGTTCGTCAAGGGGGGCATCATCCTGGGGATTATGATTGTGGGGATGATTGTCTTTCTCACCACGCCGGGCGGGAGCGATTTTGTCTACAACCTGCTGGCGTACTTGGTGAATCCCAGTCGCGTGCGTGGGACGATGAGCGAAGTGCAGGTGTTCTCCGCGCTCGTGATGTTCCTGACATGGGTCTATGCGTTCATCGATGCTCCGCTAAGTGCTGCTGCGCGGAACCGACTGCTCGAATGAGAACCCGCCCCTAATATGGAATAACCTCCCAAGTGGAGGCGTATCGGGCGGCATGACCACGATTATCGGGTTCATCATCGTGTTCGGCGCGGTGTTCGGCGGTTTTATCCTGCACGGCGGTAAAATCGCCGCGCTGATCCAGATTTCGGAGTTTATCATTATCGGGGGCGCAGGGCTGGGCGCGCTGGTGGCTTCGAACCCGCCCAGCGTCATCGCCGCGATTATCAAGGGCGTGCTGGGCTTGCTCAAGGGAAGCCCCTACAGCAAAAAAGAGACCTTCCTGGAACTGCTCCAGGCGTTGTTCGCCCTGTTTTCCCTTGCTCGCAAAGAGGGGTTGCTCGCGTTGGAGCAGCATGTCGAACGACCCCACGAAAGCACCCTGTTCCAGCAGTACCCATTCCTGCTGAGCAATCATCACGCGCTTGACTTCCTATGCGATACGATGAAGGTGGTGCTCACGGGCGCGGTGGGCGCGTTCGAACTGGCGGAGCTGACCGAGACCGACCTTGAGAAACACCACGAGGAGGTCATGCGCCCCTCGCACGCACTGAGCAAAATCGGGGACGCGATGCCCGGTTTCGGAATCGTGGCGGCGGTGCTGGGCGTCGTGATTACGATGGGCTACCTGGATCAGGGACCTGAGACCATCGGGCACAAGGTTGCAGCGGCGCTGGTGGGCACCTTCTTGGGCGTGTTGCTGGCGTACGGCGTGTTTCAGCCGTTGGCAGCCGCGCTGGAACACAGCGCCCACGCCGAAGCACAGTATTATCAGTGCATTCGGCAGGCGTTGATCGCGTTCGCGCGGGGGGACGCACCGCTCACCTGCGTCGAGTTCGCACGACGCAGCATCGAGCCACATGTGCGCCCGAGCTTCCAAGAGATGGAAGAGACCGTAAAAGGCAGCGCAAAAGCGCAAGCGGCATAGCGAGGTGAACCGATGTCGAAAGAGGGTGGCGAAATTCGCATCGTCAAAAAGAAAAATGTCGGGCACGGACATCACGGCGGCGCGTGGAAGGTCGCTTACGCCGACTTCGTGACGGCGATGATGGCGTTCTTTCTGGTGATGTGGCTCATCGGGCTGGACGCGAAGACGCGCCACGCCATCGCCGCCTATTTTCGCGACCCTGTGGGGTTTATGCAAGCCGTCCGCGCGAAAAGCGAAGCCGTGTTCACCATCGACGATTCGCTGCCCCCAGGCGGCAAAAACACGCCCCACATGCCCCGCGCCGCCAAAGACGGCAAAACGACTATCAAGAAAGACCGCCAAACCGAGCGCAAGGAGCTGGAGGAGTTCAAAAAGTATGTGGAGACCGCGCTTTCGCGCATTCCCGAACTCGCGCGCCTCAAGGAGTATGTGAAAATCGAGTTCGTCAAGGAGGGCTTGCGCATCGAGCTGCTGGAGGGGAAGGAGCCTGTGTTTTTCCAGACGGGGAGCGCGACCGTGACGCCTGCCGCGCGCCGATTGCTGAGCATTATCGCGCAGAAAGTGGGCAAGCTGGACAACCGCGTGATTGTGGAGGGGCACACGGACGCGCAGCCTTATCGTCCTGGCAGTGGCTACTCGAACTGGGAACTCTCTACGGACCGAGCGAACGCGGCGCGCCGCGTGTTGGAGAGCGCGGGGCTATGGAAGGGGCAGGTCGCCGAAGTACGCGGCTACGCCGACACACGCCTGCGCCACCCGCAGGACCCGTTTCACTACTCGAATCGGCGCGTGTCGCTCCTGATTCCCTACACTTCTGAGGAGCCGTCTGAGGCGAAACTGCCCGACTAAGCCTCTGCTCGTCTACGGCGTGAAGTCCGTATCGGGCTTCACGCGCTGCGTGAACGCTGCCAGCAGGCGCGCGGCGTTTTCCACATCGTCTAAGTGGAGCAGTTCGCACGGCGTGTGCATGTAGCGCAAGGGCACGGAGACCAGCCCTGTTGCCATGCCCGCCTTGTTGAGCTGCATGGCGTTCGCGTCGGTGCCCGTGCCGTCGCCTGCTGCCTCCAACTGATACGGGATGCCCTCCGCTTCGGCGGCCTCCACCAGCATTTCGAACACGCGCGGATTGATATTCGCGCCGCGACAGATGACGGGTCCCTTGCCTGGTCGGACATCGCCCACGCGCCGTTTGTCGACGGTGGGGTAATCGGAGGCGTGGGTCACATCGACAGCGATGCCGACAGGCGCGTCCACGCCGTAAGCGCTCGTGCGTGCGCCGCGCAAGCCGATCTCTTCTTGGACGGTGGCGACGGCGTACACGGCGGCGGTGGGACGGCTCTCGGCAAGCAGGCGCAACGCCTCTGCCACGACGAACGCCCCCATCTTGTTGTCGAATCCGCGCGCCGTCGCAAAGCCGTTCTGCAGTTCCTCAAACTCCACCGCGAAGGTCACAGGGTCGCCGATGCGCACTTTCGCTTGGGCATCTTCCTTATCCTTCGCGCCGATGTCAATCCACAGGTCGTGCAGTTTAGGGGCTTTTGTGCGCTCCTCCTCGTCCAAGAGGTGGATGGGCTTCTTGCCGATGACGCCAGG
>CALAMM010000160.1 GCA_937925775.1 uncultured Fimbriimonadales bacterium | reverse complement strand
AGGGCTTGGACAGGAATGTCCAAGCCACAGCGGGATGCTTGGACAGGAATGTCCAAGCTACATAATATTGGACACGCCCAACCCGCTCTATGAAGTGGAGACGGTTGCGCGAGAGGTTCTGAGGCTGCGTCGTGAAGGCGTTGCCGACAGCGAGATGGTTCTGCTCCTACGCCAGCCAGAATCGATTTTGGAGACGCTGGAGACGATTTTTGCACGCTACGGTATCCCCCTGCAGGGCGAGGTGTCGCTTCCGTTGGAGCGGTCGTGGCGCGTGCGCTGGTTGATGGACGGCATGCGCCTGTTAGCAGGGCTTGGAGAAGGCGTGGACTGGCTGCGGTGGCTGGAACATCCTGCGCATCAAATTGACCCGCTGGCGTTGCGGACGCTGCGTCGCCGAACTCGCCGCCATGTTCCTGCCTCGGTGTGGCTGGAAAGTGCCCTGCAGCACGCAGACTCCCCTGACCTACATCGGCTCCTGCACGAACTGCACGAGCTGCGCCAGACACTTGGCTCCGACCTGCTGCAAACTGCACGCCGATTGGTTCTCAAGCTCGGCGAGGCACCGTCGGGCGACACCGACCTGAGTGAATGGCTCGGCTTGATAGACGCCTATGCCCACGTTTGGCGGCAGCGCACGCTCACGCAAGCGATAGGGCTGTTGGAGCGGCTGGTCAGCGGGGCACGCTATACACGCCGACTCGGCAACGACGGCGTGCGCCTGCTGCCGATGGAACACGCCGATCTGGTTGGCGCACGGGTCGTGTTCGCGCTGCAGGTTCTGGAGGGCACGCTCCCCCGCCGCCATCCCGACGACCCGTTCCTGCGTGAAACGGAACGCAACGCGCTCAATCACGCGCTGCACGCAGCGCGTGTGTACCTACCCACGCGCACCGACTATCAGGCAGGCGAGCCGATGCTGTTTCAACGGCTCTTGCACACCGCGCACGAACGACTCTACCTCAGCTACTCCCGTACCCAAAACGGCGATAGCGACGCGCTGCCGTCGTTCTACTTGGAAGAACTCAAGGTAGAACGGGGCGACGCCCTCACTGTCCGCTTCTACAGCCTCGAACAGGTCGTGCCCGAAGCCGACCCTTTGCTTCACCCCTACGACCTCTCGCTGGCGCAGCCGAGCGACTACTGCGTGCCCGATCTGTATGTGCGTCGCGCTGAACTGCGTGCCTTTATCGCCCGAACCGAGCGTCCTTTCAGCGTTACAGAGCTGGAGACGCTGGCGCGCTGCCCGTTCGAACATTTCGCGCGATACATTCTACGGCTTCGCCCTGTAAAGCGCGACCTGAGTGCGTCGGATGTGGGCACAGTAGCGCACAGCGCGCTCTGTCGAGCAGTGCGTCAGTCGCCCCGCCGCCGAGATGCTCAAGAGTGGATTGAAGCGCTATCAGCGCAGCTGCAGACGGTTCTCCGCGAGGGCGCGCCCGACCTGCCAGAGTGGCAGGCGCAGGTGTTGCACGCGCTCACCCAACGGCTCTTGCGCCGCTTCGGTTGGCGTGAACCACGCTACCAGGAACAGTTTGAGGTGACGCCTGTAGCCTGCGAATGGGCGTTCGGCGACCCAGTATCCGACGATGAGGAACGCACGCTCACAGAGCCGCCCCATAATCGCCACGCTCCACGCCCCGTCACCTACACCCTCGGTGACGGACGCCAAATCCCGCTATGCGGCGTCATCGACCGTATCGACTGCAGCCCCGACCGCCGCGTTGTGCTGGTGGTTGACTACAAACTGGGGCGTGCGCCATCCAGAGCCGACTTTACGGAGGGACGCGCAATTCAAGGCTTGCTTTACCTCCACGCCGTCCAGATGAGAATGCCCAAGGCGCAGGTAGTGCTGGCTTACGACCGCCTGAAGGCGGCACAGCGCGTGCGCTTCGTGCCGAACCTGCCTGAACTGACGCGGCGATTCCAACGGCTCGAAGATGAAGACCCGCAACACTGCGTCATACTGGGACTGGCGCAGTGGCGTCAAGCAGCGCAGCGAGTGCGCGACACGCTGACTCAGGCAATCGCAAGGTTGCGCGCCGCCATCGTTGCGCCCACGCCAGGAGACCACTGCCGCCGCTGCGCGTTCAGCGACCTGTGTCGCCAGGCGCAGCGGTAGGATTAGTCTCGCACGACATACACCACGCGCTCCGCACCACTGTAGTCGCGCACGACCTGAGGATTGGCAAATCCCCAGCGCGGCAGCTGCTCTGCCAGTAGGGGCGCAAGGCGCGGACTGGTCTCGAACGCCAGCAGGCTCGGACTTCGTAGCACTTGCCGCGCATCGTGTGCGATACGGCGGTACGGCATAAGCGGGTCATCGGCAGGAACCAGCAGCGCCATGCGCGGCTCGTATTGCGTGATTTCTGGCTGCAACGCGCTCCACTCGTCGGGCAAGACATAAGGTGGGTTGCTCAGCACGGCGTTCACGGAGCGTGGGCGCAACGCACTCAGCCACTCGCCTTGAATCAACATCAGGCGCGCTGTTAGCCCCAACTTGCGGCGATTGACCTGCGCCGTGCGCAGGGCGCGACGGCTCCGATCGATGCCCACACCCCGCCACTGGGGCGCGTGCTGGAGGCAGGCAGCCGCGATGGCTCCGCTTCCTGTGCCCGCGTCCACGAGGATGGGGGAACCCGCCTTGCTGTGTGCCGCCCACCTCAAAAACACCTCCACCAGCAGTTCCGTCTCCGGACGCGGAATCAGCACACCCCGTCCAACGGTCAGCTCCAGCCCATAAAACCATGCGCGTCGGGTGATATACGCCAGCGGCTCGCGTCGCGCACGACGCCGTACCCAGCCTTCAAACCGTCGGCGCTGCAGGCTGGAGAGGACAGCGTCGGGGTGGGCGATGAGCCATGCGCGTTCCCTATTCACGCAGGCAGCGAGCAGAATCTCCGCCTCACGGCGCGCCTCGTGAAGACCCGCGCCTTGAAGTAGCCTTTGCGCCCAGCCCAGCGCGTCCGCAACTGTCATCTCCACAAGGAGGATACCTGCACTGCCCACTCAACCAGCGGCGCGCGAAGCGCGGATGTGGTTCGCCAGTACGCCAGACTATGACCTGCGCGAGTCGCGCTGGGGGAGTATGCCGATGAGCCGCACGCGCGACGGGTGGCAGGGCTTCTTGCCTCGCCCCGCCCGCGGCAGAGCAACCGCTTATGCCGAGCTGGTGTTCGATATCGATGGGCGGCTGTTCACCCTGACCACACAACTCAAAGTGCTGGAGGGCGGACAGTAGCAAGCGGTTGCCCGCCCCAGTAGATGCTGGGCAACTGGTATAATCCCTTGCGTGTCAACTCTTCTTTTGGGCGTTTCGGGCAGTATCGCGGCGTATCGAGCGTGCGACATCGCGCGGGAGCTGATTCACGCGGGGCACACTGTGCGTGTGGTGATGACTCGGAGCGCGACGCGCTTGGTCAGCCCCGATACCTTCGCCGCGCTCACGGGCAACCCTGTTGTTGTTGATGTGTTCGACGAGCCAGAGCCAGGGCAGATTGCGCACATTCGCCTCGCCCAGGAAGCCGACTTGGTTCTCATCGCGCCTGCCACGGCACACACGATTGCCCGCCTCGCGCTGGGGCTGGCGGACGATATGCTCACCACCATCGCGCTGGCGACCCGTGCGCCGATTCTTATCGCGCCTGCGATGAACCCTGCCATGTGGAGCCATCCCGCCACGCAAGCCCATGTGCAGAGCTTGCGAGCGCGCGGCGTGGTGTTCATCGAGCCGACCTACGGCGTTATGGCGTGCGGGGACGAGGGCTGGGGCAAAATCGCTGATACGCCCGTAATCGTGCAAGCCGTACAGCAACGCCTGCAACAGGCACAAGACCTAAAAGGCGTGCATGTGCTGATTACTGCAGGGCCCACCTACGAACCGATTGACCCTGTGCGCTTTATTGGCAACCGCTCCAGCGGCAAAATGGGCTACGCCATCGCCGAAGCCGCGCTGGCACACGGGGCGGAGGTCACGCTCATCACAGGACCGACCTCCCTCACACCTCCTGCAGGGGCAAAAGTGGTTCGGGTGCAAACGGCCCAGCAGATGTTCGATGCCGTGCAGGCGGCTTTCGACGCCTGTGATGTGTTCATCGCCGCCGCCGCCGTCGCCGATTATCGCCCCGAACGCCCCCTCCCTCACAAACGCAAGCGCAACTCGCAACACTGGACACTTCGCCTGGTTGCTAACCCCGACATTCTGGGCACAGTTGCCCAACGCAAGGGCAACCGAATCGTGGTGGGGTTCGCCGCCGAGACCGATAAAGCCCTCCAGCACGCACAAGAAAAACTGAAGCGCAAAGGTCTCGACCTGATTGCCGTGAACAATGTGTTGGAGCCCGGCAGTGGTTTCGAGATGGACACGAACCGCCTGACGCTCATCTACGCCGATGGGCGCATCGAGCCGCTTCCTTTGATGAGTAAGCGCGAATGTGCCAATCGGGTGATTCAAGCAGCGCGAGAGATCTTGGCTCGGCGTTCCTGAAAGCGGATCAATAAGGAGTTTTCGGCTTCCGCTCTGCCCAGACGATTTTCCGAACACCCTCCCCGTGAGGTATCCTTTCGGTGATGCGTGCGGTCTTAGGTAGCGAGCGTCCGCCTGTATCGTGCCTTGAGGACGACTATGCGCACTGCGAGGCAGTGCAGCGAGCGCACGGCGTGAGCTACTACTTCGCCACGCGCTTTTTCCCAAGTGAAATCCGCCGCGCTGTGTATGCGCTCTACGGTTTCGTGCGTTATCCCGACCAGTGGGTGGACTGCCCTCACGAGCTGTTTCCCGCCGACGCGGCGGTGGAACAGAAGGTAAGGGCGAAGCTGGATGCTTATGAGCGTGAGTTTATCCGCGCCGTGTGCGGCGAGTGGGTGGCACTACCTCCCTTGCGAGCCTTTGCCGATGTGGTTCGCCGCTACAAAATCCCCCTGCGCTACCCCTTGGAGTTTATGGACGCGATGCGCATGGACTTAGTACGCACGCGCTACGCCTCGTTCGAAGAGCTGCAGACCTACACTTGGGGTAGCGCGTCGGTGGTGGGCGTGATGATGTGCTACCTTCTCGGAGCCACTGCGCCTCAGGCTCTGGAACATGCCGCGACGATGGGGTTAGCAATGCAGATGACGAACTTCCTACGCGATGTGGGGGAGGATTGGCGGCGCGGGCGCGTCTACCTGCCCCAAGACGAGCTCGCACGGTTCGGCATCCAGGAACCCCACCTGGCGCAGGGCATCGTGGACCATCGCTGGCGGGCATTTATGCAGTTCCAAATCGAGCGCTGTCGCAAGTTGTATGCAGAAGCTGAACGGGGCGTGCCCTTGCTGCCACGCGAGGTGCAGTATCCCGTGCTATTGGGCAGTCGGCTTTACGCGCGGATTTTGAACGCGATCAAGCGCAACGATTACGATGTGTTCCGTCGGCGGGCGCGCACTACCTACGCCGAGAAAGTTCGGGTCGCCCTGCTCACCTATTCGGAGTGGCGCTACAGCATCATCACAAACCGCTCCGCCTCCCGCGTGTAGGTGTTGAATGGGTCGCGCATGTCCACTTGGCGGTTGCGGTCGACATAGACGATGTCCCAATCGATGTAGTAGCGGTTATAGCGTCGCTCGGCGAGCTTTTTGATGACATAGCCGCGTGCGCTCGCGCGCGTGTCGCTCGGCGGGGTTGTGACGCCCGCTTCGATCTGCACATCGTCAATTACCCGAACGACCTCGCCCATCTGCTGCAGCGCGTAGTATAGTCCCTGCTCAGGGTTGATGTTGTGATACTCGAGGTCAATCGAGTGGAGCGCGTCGTCGCCCCATTGCGCTCCCGTGTCCTCCATATACTGACGCAGGATTTTGAGCTTGATGAGCCAGTCGATGCGGTCTTCCAGTTTTTCGGGGTCGGTCTCTAAAGTGTCCAGCACATACTCCCACTCTTGGAGCACCCAGTCGGTTTCGGGGTCGCGCCCTGCGAAGCGTTTCTGCGCGAGCTGCAGGTAGGCGCGTTGCAGGTCGATCGCCGAAATCGTACTTCCGTCAAGCAACGTCACCATCCACTTGCGGGTGGGATCGCGCGAAATGCTCTTGAGGGTGTGTAAAGCGTCTTGGAGGCGGAGCCAGTTCGGCAGGGCGCGGGCTTCGGCAAGGTCTAACACCAGACAGGTCGTGCCAATCTTGAGCGCAGTGGCATATTCACTCATGTTGCCCTCACCAAACAGCAGGTGGAGCCGTTGGTAGTTTTGATAGCCGTACACGCTGTCCCACTTGGGGTTGATAATCGCGCGGTTGAAACGCACGCGCGAGGCGTTCTCGCGTACGATGTGGTCGGCACGCTGCGAGAGTTGGTACTGTACGGTCGGGTCGGGTTCCACATTATAGACATTCGAGACCCAGATGAAGTCGATGGGGTGATCGGCGACTTCGGAGAGCGAGGGACGGAAGCCTGCGTGTTCGAGACGATGACCGCCGACGCGCCCTGCGCCTGCGAAAATCTGCCTCGTGGTCAAAAACGGCAACACGAGCTTATGCCAGTCGCTGGGCAGGCGGTCGTCCGTGCGCACCAAGTAGTTCTCGTGGCAGCCGAAGGTGTGCCCCGCGAAGTGGTCTACATTATTGTTATGGAAGCTCACGCGCTCGTCCCAGTTCATCTGTTTGAGTATGGTATAGACAATGCGCTGCCCTGCTTTCTCGTGGGCGACGATATCGAACAGGCTGGCGCACTCTGGAGTGGCGTACTCCAAGTGGCTGCCGACGGCGTCGATGTAGAGGCGACCGCCGTTAATCAAAAAACCGCCGCTGCGGGCAGGCTCGAACGCCTCGTCGCGCGCGGTGAGGTCGATCAGTCCCAGTCGGGCTTTATGGAATACAAAGTTCTTGACGGCTTCCACAACGGTCTCGGCAGTGCCCACGCGCTCGTCCCGCACGAAGCATCCGAACTCGGTCTCGATGCCAAACACACGACGCCCTATCATCGTTGGCTCCCCCTACGGCTCATATGTTTATTATACACCATGGTGCGGGGGTAGAGTTCCGAATGTAGGTGGCATGCCGCTTAGCAGTGCCAGTCGATGTCGGTGGTCTCTTTGGCATGCTCTTCGATGAACTTGCGCCGTGGCTCCACTTTGTCGCCCATCAGGATGCTGAAGATGCGCTCGGCTTCCATCGCGTCTTCGAGCCGTACCTGCACAATCACGCGCTTTTCGGGGTCCATGGTGGTGTCGGCGAGGTCTTCCGCGTTCATCTCGCCCAACCCTTTGAAGCGTGTGACCTGCACATTCTTCTTCTTGATTTTCTTGAGGATTTCCTCCAGCTCTTGTTCGTCTTTGGCGTAGTATTGCTCGTCTTTGCCTGCGCGCACGCGGAACAGGGGCGGTTGCGCGATATACACATGCCCGTTCTCAATCAGCGGGCGCATATAGCGGAAGAAGAAGGTGAGCAGCAGGGTGCGGATGTGTTCGCCATCGACATCCGCATCGGTCATCAGGACGATGCGATGGTAGCGCAGTTTGGAGATATCGAATCGGCTATCCGATTCGCCGCTGCTGGGGTTGCCGTTGGTGTCGAGGCTGATTCCGGTGCCGAGCGCGGTGATGAGTGCGCGGATTTCCTCGTTTTCGAGGGCTTTATCGAGGCGGGCTTTCTCCACATTGAGGATTTTGCCGCGCAGGGGCAGCACGGCTTGGAATCGGCGGTCGCGCCCCATCTTGGCGGAGCCGCCTGCCGAGTCGCCCTCCACCAGGAACAGCTCGCACTTGCTGGGGTCGCGTTCGGTGCAGTCGGCGAGTTTGCCAGGCAGCGAGGCGCTGTCCAACGCGCTTTGGCGTTTGACCAGTTCGGCGGCGCGGCGGGCGGCTTCACGGGCGCGCTGCGCCGTGAGCGCTTTCTCCACAATCTTGCGCGCCACCGACGGATTGCGCTCCAGATACTCGCTGAACGCCTCGCCCACGATGGAGTTCACCAAGCCCTGCACCTCGAGGTTGCCCAACTTGGTCTTGGTCTGACCCTCGAACTGCGGGTGGAGCAGCTTCACAGCGATTACGGCGGTCAAGCCCTCCAGCACATCATCGCCCGTGAAGTTGGCGTCTTTGTCCTTCAGTAGCCCTGCCTTGCGGGCGTACTGGTTGATGATGCGGGTCAGCGCGGTCTTGAAGCCCGATAGGTGCGTGCCGCCTTCCACCGTGTGGATATTGTTCGCATAGGAGAGGAGCGTCTCCTGATAGCCCGTGTGATACTGCAGGGCGACCTCCACTTCGGTCTCCTCGCGGGCGTTGCGGAAGTAGACCACCTTGTGGATGGGGTCTTTCGTCTCGTTCAGCTCCTCCACCAGCTGGGCGATGCCCTTGCTGAACTTGAAGGTCTGTTTCGGTTTATCGTTCAGCTCGTCGGTGAAGGTGAACACCACATTCGGGTTCAGGTATGCCAGCTCGCGCAGGCGTTTGATAAAGAAGTTCGGGTCATAGCGGTAGTCGCCGAAGATTTCGCGGTCGGCGAGGAAGCGCACGGTGGTGCCGCGCTTGGTGGTCGGCTTGAGTTTTTTGAGGGGGGTGACGGGCACGCCGCGTTCGTACCTCTGATAATGCAGGTAGCCGTCGCGCGCGACGGTGACTTCCAACCATTCGGAGAGGGCGTTGACGACCGACACGCCGACACCGTGCAGTCCGCCCGACACGCGGTAGCCCCCACCGCCGAACTTGCCCCCTGCGTGTAGGGTGGTCATCACGACCTCCACGCCCGGACGCTTCTCTTCGGGATGGATGTCGACGGGGATCCCGCGCCCGTTATCGATGACCGAGACGCTCTGGTCTTTATGTAAAATCACATCGATATGGTCGCAGTGCCCTGCCAGCGCCTCGTCGACCGAGTTGTCCAGCACTTCGATGAAGAGGTGGTGCAGCCCGCGTGCGCCCGTGTCGCCGATATACATCGCGGGGCGTCGGCGCACGGCTTCCAAGCCTTTGAGAACGGTGAGCTGCTCGGCGGTGTAGTCGCCTTCCACTATGCTGCTTAGCCCGTTCGTCGTCTCCCCAATGACCTCCACGCCCTGCGTTTCGATTGGCTCCGCAGTGGGCGCTTCGGGTTTGCCTGTTTTCCGCTTGACCGCCATAGATTTCGTATGCCTCCCTGCCACAAGATGGCTGGATACACAATAAGTATACCTAACCCGTGTTGGTTGCCTAATCAAACAGTCCTGGTTGCCTATCCGCTTGAATAATCGCCTGAGGCTTGGGGAACAGCGCGTCGAAGTCGGGGAACAGCTCTTGCAGGCGCGCGGCGAACTTGTAGAGTTTTTCCACATAGTGTTCGCGGTCTTCGTCCCCCGCGTATTCCTCCAGCAACCCCAGGCTGCCGTCACGCTTGCGGTAGACCATGATGTAGTCGCCGATTTGGAAGCGTTTTGCAAGTGCATAAAGTGGATGGTTGGGTTGCTTGCTTTTGTCGGTGATGCGCTCGCGTCGGCAGAGCTGCTCGATGTCGATTTCGCCGCTCAGGATTTGCTTTGCGAGTCGCAGATACTCTGCTGCGACTTTTTCTGGTTCGCCGTTCAGTAGCCACTGGATGGCGTTCGTGAGGAACTCGCGTCCGAATTTTTCATCGGCACGGGAGCGTAGCGACGCCCCCTTGAAAATCAGCTTGCCGTCGTAGCCCTGAAGCACATAGTTTTTCGTTTTGACCGAGAGCATCGCCTTGTAGCGTCCGTCGTAGGCGAGGCGGATGCCCTTCGGCAGGATTTTGCCCACTTCCTCCACGAAGGCGATTTCGTCCGCTTCGGTCTGCACTCGTTCTGGGGGCTGGAAGTAGACCCCGTCGGTATCGATTTCCACAACGGCGCCGCCGAGCCGTTCGATTTCGGCAGCGATTTGCTTGACCAGTTCCTGACCTTTGAGCGTGACGGTTTCGGCAGCGTCATAGTCGTTGAAATGGAATGTCGAGCCTAAATAGCCATAGTAGGAGTTGATGAGTATCTTGAACGAGCTTTGCAGCCCGTCCCAGTATGCGGATTCGGCGCCGTGGGTCTTTTTTGCGCGGGCTTTGGCGTCGAGGCGCAGCTGGCGCAAACGCTCCAAGGTGGGGAGGAAGACATCGAGGTGGTCGGTGCTGGGCTTGATACGATAATGGAGCATGAGGCTGGGGTAGAGGCTTTCCACATCGGCTTTCACGATGCGTGGGATTAGCCCGACGCGGCGCACTTCCGTGTAGCCGCCGGGGTACTCCCGTGGTTCCTGCGGCGCGGGGATTGCGCAATGCTCTGCCAAGTAGGCGCGTACGAACATCAGGTTCGCTTTCTCCCCTGTGCCAATCACGGCGAGGTTCTGAAGGGTGTCGGGCAACATTTGGCACTGATAGAACTCGGTTGGAAGCGTGAGGTCGGCGAGGCGGCGCGTCTCGTGGACATCCTGCAGGCAGTAGCGGCGCACGGTGTCGGGATCCGTGCGCCACAGTTCGGGAATCTGGTCACGCTCTAAGTAGATACGGTCGGGCGCGGCGACACCGAGCTGCATGGAGACTTCCTTGAGACCATAACTTTCGAGGTCGCCGCGCCCAATATCGAAGCGTTGCACGCTGAGGTAGGTGTCGATCAGGTGGCGTCCGCGTGCATAGGCAGGGGTGAAAGTGCGGCTGTTCGCGCCGATGATGCACTGGCGCGGCGTGCCGAAGCGCAGCTCCGAGCCGTCGCGCCCCAGCGCCAGCGGGACACCCAGCGCCTTCGCCCGCGCCATCAAATACGGTAAGTCAAAACCGAACAGGTTATGCCCCTCAATCACATCGGGGTCTAACTGCTGAATACGCTCGACCAGCTGCTCCAAAATCGCTTTTTCGTCGCCTTCCAGCAGCGCCTCGTAGCCGCGCGTATCGCTCAACGCGACCATCAGCACCCGTGCGCCCTGCTGGTCGGGCGTCAGCGTGCTGGTCTCAATGTCGAGCTGTAGGCGGTGCAAATCCTGAAAAGTCATGCCTTTGAACAGCGTTTTGCCAGAGAGCATCAGATACTGGCGTGGCAGGGAGCTGTAGGCGAGAATCTCGCGATGCTCGTCGCGCAGGGCACGGCGCAGATTGTCGAACACCTCACGGTCCGCGCAGCGGGCGAGATACTTGAGCGTTCGCCGCCCCTGCAACTCGCCCTTGAGTTCATGCCACTCCACGCCGGGGAAAGCCATGCGCATATCGCTCAACAGCCAAGGGCGGAACGGCTCCTCCTGCGTCCGCACGCGACCATTCTCGCGGAGAAAGAGGACAATGTGATTGTTCACTGCCTCCACAGCCACGATGAAGGGCGTGGGGTCTTTGCCGAACAGAACGGGGTCGTACGCCAACGCGGGTGAGTGGGCGACAGGATGGCTGTTGCGTGCGACGCACTCCTCCTCCAGCGGCAAACTCGGTTGGGCGGGCATGCAACGATTATACCTTGCGGAGGCATCGCGCAGGTATACTTTGCAGGGAAACTCGCGCGTCTAACGAAACAGGAGTCGGATATGCGAAGGATACTCTGGGCGTTTTGGTTGGTTCTCCTTTGGGCGGCGGCATGGACGCAGACGCCCGCGGCGATGTGGCGGTTCTTCGGCAACCCCGCGCCGAACAACCCCGCGATGCCAGGCGTGGGCAAGCAGACCATCTACTACCCCTGCTTGAACCGCCTGTACGCTGTGAACCTGGAAGACGGCACGCTGAAGTGGCAGTACCCTGCCGACGCCCCCCTCGAAACCACAATTATTGGGCAGCCTATCGAGGGCGAGGGGCTGGTCTACATCGGCATGAACAACGGGAATGTGATGGCGCTTGATGCTGAGACGGGCAGTTTGCGCTGGGTGTTCACTGCGACCAGTGCCCCAACGGCGCGCCCCGTGCTGGAAGACGGGGTTCTTTACATCGGCACGGGACGCGGTGAGGTTTACGCGCTCAACGCCCGTTCAGGCGAGCCGCTCTGGCGCGAACCCTATCGCGCCGATGATTACATCGCAGGCAAACTGGTCAAAGAGGGTGAGACGCTGCTGTTCGGCACAAACGGCGGGTTCGTGCATGCCATCAGCACCGCTGGCGGACGACGACGCTGGCTGTTCCGATTACCTGCCCCCAATTACGACCCGCAGCCCGTGTACGCAAACGGGAGCGTGTACCTTACCTCCAACGATGTGGTGATTGCCCTGAACCCCAACAGCGGCGCTGTGCGCTGGACACGCCGATTCAACACCGAGTTTCGCCTTGCCCCCGCAGCGGATGACAACTACATCGCGGTCATCACGCGCGAGAACCGCCTCTATGTGTTCGACCACATGGGCAAGATTATAGCTGGGGACCGCGAGCCGATAGAGATGCGTTATGAGCCGTTGGTCGCGCCCGAAATTCACAACGGCAAGCTCTGGCTCGCGACACGGCGCGGCACGCTCCTGTGCTACTCGCTGCCTGAAGGCAAGCTGGAGTGGCTCTACACGCTGCGCCCGCCTGAGGGCACAGTAGACCAGAACAATCGGCGTGTGGCCTATCTTGCGCTCTCAGGCAAGCCCGTGTTCACGCCGAACGGGTTCGTCGTAGCGACGGGCGAAGGCAACCTGACGCGGTTCGGCTTCGGCTGGGTAGACCGGGTCGCACCGCAGGTGGTGCGTGCCACGCCCGCGATTGGCGAGATGATGTCAGGGCAGCTACCGCTGGAGTTCACCGCGCGCCTACGCGACGATGGGAGCGGGATTAACCCTGCCACCGTGCAGTGGCTCTTGAACGAGGAGCCGTTGCCTGCCGAATACGAGCCATCGCTGGGTGAGGTGACGGTGCAGCTGCGCGCGGGAACCGCTGCGAAGCCCCTGCCCGATGGACGCCACACGATGACCCTGATTGCCACCGACTGGGCAGGCAACACAATGCGCTACAGCTGGGCAATCTACATCGATAACAGCCTACGCCGCACGCCAGCGCGCCCGCAACAACAGCAACAAACGGGCACGCCCCGCGGACGCGGAGGAGGCGGCGGGGGTGGCACTGATCTCTAACCCCTGCGCGGAGGCGACACCCCTCCAACCCCCCGTCGCTATCCGCGCCTGTAATCTCACGAAAGAGTTCAAACTCGCCCATCACGCCTACGCCTCGCTGAAGGGGCTGCTCCTCTCGTTCCTGCCAAAGCGCGTGGAACAGCTCGTCGCGCTCAACCAAGTCAGCTTCACCATTCACCAGGGCGAGACCGTCGGCGTCATCGGGCAAAACGGCTCCGGGAAAAGCACTTTGCTCGGCATCATCGCGCGCGTATACCGACCCACCTCAGGCATCATCGAAGTTCACGGGCGCGTCGCCCCCCTGCTCGAGCTGGGCGCAGGATTCCATCCCGATCTTACTGGGTTGGAGAACATCTACTTCAACGGGGTCATCTTGGGACTGACGCGCAAGCAGGTCGCTGAACGCATCGACGCGATTGTGCAGTTCGCCGAGCTCGAGGGCTACCTCGACGCGCCCATCCGCACCTACTCGTCAGGCATGCTTATGCGGCTGGGGTTCGCGGTCGCGGCGCATGTGGATGCCGACATCCTGCTGATCGATGAGGTGCTGGCGGTCGGCGATGCACGGTTCCAGCAAAAATGCTACGACAAGATTCGGCAGTTCCAGCGCGAGGGGCGCACGATCTTGTTCGTTTCGCACGATATGGAGGCGATTCGGCGGGTGGCGCAGCGTGCGCTCTGGCTGGATAAAGGCGTTCTCCGCGCCGACGGCGATGCGCCCACCGTCGTCGAACAGTACCTCCAGTCGGTGCAGGCAACGCCGTGAACCCTATTCGCTCCAGTCGCGGCGCAGCGCCCAGCGCAAGAGCTCTAAAAACGCAGGATAGACCTCCTCGCAGTTGGGCAGAATCTGCTCTGGCGGCAACAGAAAGCCGTACTGCCCCGTATCCCGCAGCTCATAGGTGAACGAGAGCGCGCCCCGCACTGCAAACACCCAGTCGGTCATCCCGCCACTGGCAAGGTAGATGGTGGTGGCAATCGGACCCACTGTATAATACTGCTGGTGTACGCTCAGTATCGCCGCCTGTTGCGCCAGCCCGACACGCTCAAACACCGCGTTGAAAGGCGGTAAATCCGTCGTGTTGCCCCAAGGGTAGAGAATCATCTGCGAGTAGCTATGCACATCGACATGCGCACGCAGCAGAGGCAGGCTCAACAACCAGCGACTCAAGTGGTAGGTCTCAGGCTCGGAAAACGGGGCTGTCCCCCGATAGGTCTCGCTCGACGGGTTGCCACTCGAGCCCGGACCGCCCCACCCGTAAGCCCAGTTGCGGTTTAGATCCACGCCGTAAATCGGCTGATTCCATAGATTGCGCCCGTTGTACCGCCGATTCTTGCGCCAGAGGCGGTTCGTGGTGTGCGTGAACACATAGCCGTCAGGGTTCACCACCGGCACAACATAAATCTCCATCCGATCCAGATATTCGCGCACGCGCACATCCGTCTCATACTCCGAGACCAAGCGGTAGGCGAAATAAAGCACGACGGGGGGCGTAATCCACTCCCGTGCATGCTGCATCGCGTTGATGACCACCTGCGGTCGGTCGCGATAGACGCGGGCACGGCGCGGGTCGCGCGTTAGGCGCAGCGCGTAGATGGGGCGTCCCTCAATGGACTTGCCCACCTCGAACATCTGCACAAGGCGTGGATTCTGGTCGGCGAGTTGGCGCATCGCCGCGTAAATCTCGTCCAGCGTGAGGTAGCGCGTAAATAGACTGCCGTCTTGGGGGACAAACTCCGTTTGCTGCTGGCGGATCAGCGCGCCGACATCCTTAATCAACACCTCACCCGCGTAGCCCGCTGAGCGCAACAACGCCTGCTCCTCAGGCGAGAGGCAGACATCCACCGTCCTGCCGCGCACCATCCAGATGTCGCGCACCAGCGACTGGATCTCTTCCATCTGGGCAGGCTTCTCAAGAGTGAGCCGCCAGACCTGATAACCATCGTAGTTGACCTGCTGTGCGCCTGCCCAAAATAAAAGTGCAATCAGGAGAAACAGAACGCCTATGAACCGTGCCATACGGTAATTATAGCTCAGCTCGGGGTATAATTGTCACGCGATGCAGCTGGAATACTTTTTCCGTCCGCACCGTTCCAGCGCGCGGATTCGCGAGCCAGAGCCGAGCATAAATCAGTTAGGCGGTACATTCTGGGTCTATCTCTTCAACGCGCGACGCCAGCCGCGCTCGGTGAGTAACATCCTCCTCAACGGGCGTGACCTCGAGTCGATGCGTCCGGGCAAGGGCTTGAACTGGTATCGGCTCACGCACGAGTTGGTTCCGCCCCGCACAACTGCGATGCTCATTTTGAACTTGCGGCGTGAGTTGTTGGAAGCAGCCCCGATTGAGCTGAAAGTGCGGTTTGGTGACGGGACGCAGGCGCAGGCGAAACTGGAGCCGAAAGCGCCGCCTGCTGTGCTGGCGAGCGCGTGGTTGGAGGGGCGTCGGCTGACCGTTGTGGTGCGCAACGACGACCCTGCGCGTCCATGCGTGGTGGAGCGGTTGCGTGTGGACGGGCGGAGCCTGCACTTTCGCGCCCTCGCTCCCGACGCCGAGCCGAACGGCGGACTGAACTTCCTCAGTGCGACACTCCCCGCCGCCCCTGCGCCCCATCGAAGCTTGCCCCTGCAGGTAGATGTGCGAGTCGGCAATCAGGCGTGGATGTTGGGCGGCGTGGTGCGCCCCCTGCCGCGCGTGTTCCCTCTCGGCGCGTGGCGCACGAGCGTCTGGCACGATGACGCTGAGCGCGCCGCATGGCGTGAACGCGGGTTCGATACTTTCGTATACGACGCCAAAGCCGAGCTGACCGAGACCGAGCGGCGCGCCTTCAACGAAATCTGCCCGCGCGAGCGCCTCTACGCGCTCCCGTTCTGCGGCTTCCCGCGCCCTGCAACCCCGTTCATCGAGCGCAACCGCTACAACAAGCACATCGTCGCCTATATGATCAAAGACGAACCCGACTGGAGCGAGCCTGCGGAATATGATGGCTGGCATCTGCCTGCGCTGTGCGAGCGCGTGGCGAAAGTGTTCCGCGACCGTGAAGGCGAGCCGCCCGTCTATCTGAACCTCGCGCGTTCACGGCGGTTCGGCGAGTTCGCCGAAATCCCCGACATCGCCTGCTACGACTCCTACCGCGTCGGCGCGCCGATGCCCGATGCGACGCCCCCCAACGAATGGGCGGGTATGCTCGAACTCGCGGCGACCTACACGGAGGATTTGCGCTTCAACTGCGAGCCGTTGCCGTTCTGGGTGTGGGCGCAAGGGGCGCACATGTGGGACGAGCGCGTGTGGGTCAACGACGCACTCGGACGCGCCTGCCCCACCCCCGAAGAGATTCGGGTGCAACTCTGGCTCCAACTCAGCCGCGGCGCGAAGGGCGTGCTGTGGTTCATCGGCTTCGACGAGAACGAGTTCCGACGCTACTACATGGAGGCGAAGGACATCCCCGCGCTCCGCGCCTTGCCAGAGTCGGAACGCGCTCCCTTGGTCGAGCAGCTCGTCCAGCACGGGCGCGAAGCGTTCGAGGAGCAGACGCGCCTGAACCGATTCCTGAAGCCTCTACGCGAGCAACTCCTGCGTATGGACTGGCGTCCGAACGGCGTGCGTGTGCTGAGCGCGTCGAACCCCCGCAAACTGGACGCGGCGATGTTGGTCGGCGAGCGCGCCGCCGCCATCTGGCTCACCAACTACGATTACGAGGTTCACCCGCGCGGCTATCAGTTCCGTCCCCAGCGCGAGATTGCGCTGGAGGCGTATTTGCCTCGCTGGCTGCGCCCCAAGACCGCGCGAGTGCTCTCGCCCGACGGCGCAACCCAGACGCTCACGATGGAGCGCGCGCCCCACAACGCGGTGCGTCTGCGAGTCGACGCGCTGCCGATGCAAGTCGCCCTAATCTGGATGGAGTAATCACTCCACCCAGTCGGCGATGTAGATGTTCGTCTCGCCAGGCACCTTGGCAGTGCGGTTCGACGCCCAGACGAGCATTTTGCCGTCGCGCGAGAACATCGGGAAGCCGTCGAAGTCGCCGGTGTAGGTAACCTGCTCCACGCCTGTGCCGTCGCGGTTGACCAAGAACAGGTCAAACTCGCGCCCGCGCGGGTCATGATGGTTGCTGGAGAAGATAATCTTGCGGTTGCCGGGCTGCATAAACGGCGCGAAGTTCGCCCCGCCGAGCTGGGTGATTTTCCACTTCCGCCTGCCGTCAGCAGTCATCACCCAGAGCTCGAGCTTACTGGGACGCACGAGCCGCTTGTGCAACAGGTCTTGGAACTCTTTGACCTCCTCTTCGGTTTTGGGATGGTAAGCGCGATAGACGATGAAGCGTCCGTCCCACGAGTAGAACGGACCGCCGTTGTAGCCGATTTCGGTGGTGAGGCGTTTGATGCGTTTCGTGCGCAGGTTCAGCTCCGCTAAATCGATATTGCCCCAGCGTGTGGTGGTGAACAGCACGCGGTCGCCGCGCGGGTGGAACGAGCCTTCGGCGTTGTAGTCGTCGCCGTCGGTAAGCGCGACGCGCTCGGAGCCGTCGGC
>CALAMM010000159.1 GCA_937925775.1 uncultured Fimbriimonadales bacterium | reverse complement strand
CACTCGCTCAGCAGCTACGCGAGCTTGCCGACTTGAGCGATTATGTGGGCGATAGCCCCTACAAATCACGCGCCTATCGTCAAGCCGCGCAAGCGATCGAGAGCCTGCAAACGCCCATCGAAACGCTCGCGGAAGGCGGTCTGGCGCACCTCAAAGCCATTCCTGGGGTTGGTGAGGCAATCGCCGAAAAGATTTTGGCGTACCTGCAAACGGGCACTATCCCCAAACTCGAGCAACTCCGTCAGCAGGTGCCTTCGGGAATCTTAGAGGTGATGGCGGTTCCGGGCATCGGCGCGAAGACCGCGCGGCAGCTGCATGACCAGTTGGGGGTGCATGACTTGTCCAGCCTACGCTCTGCCTTGCTGAGCGGTGCTGCCGATGCGGTATTGGGCGCTTCGCGGAGGGAACGCCTCGTGCGCCTACTCGAACTCAAGCACAAGTCGCAGCAGCGCACCCCGCTCGGCATTGCGCTCCCGCAAGGGCGCGAACTCCTCGAAGCGATCCAGCACATAGAGGGCGTGCAGCAGGCGATTTTGGGCGGCTCTGTGCGACGCATGCAGGAAGATGTTGGCGACTTGGACTATCTTATCGCCACAACGCGCCCCGAAATCGTTATCGAGGCGTTTGTGCGTCTGCCCCCGATTGCTGCGGTCTACGCGCAGGGCATCCATCGCGCGCAGGTGTTTCTGCACAGCGGGCTCCAAGTGGATGTCAAGGTGGTGCCTCCCAGCAGCTGGGGCGCGGGCATGCTCTACATCACAGGCTCCAAAGCGCACTCAATCCGCCTGCGTCAGCGCGCCCTTGAGCGCGGACAGCGGCTCAACGAGTACGGGGTGTGGCATGGCACGGCGTGCCTCGCTTCCGAGACCGAAGAGGCGGTCTACGCCGCGCTGGGACTGCCCTGGATTGCGCCTCCTCTGCGTGAAGACACGGGCGAAATCGAGGCGGCGGAACACGGCGCGCTCCCCCACCTCGTCCAACTTGAGCAAATCCGCGGCGATCTGCAGAGCCACTCGCAGTGGTCTGACGGCGTGGATTCTCTTGAGGCGATGGCGCGGGCGGCTGCCGCGTTCGGCTATGAGTACCTCGCTCTCACCGATCACGCCCATACCTTCCGCCGATGGGGCGACCCGATGACAGCGTTCGACCAGCGTCGGCGTGCCATCGACCGACTCAACGAACAGTTGGGCGGGCGTCCCTATCTGCTCAACGCGCTGGAGGTGGACATCCGCGCCGACGGCACGCTGAATGCGCCTGAGCCGATGCTGAGCGCTGCGCAACTGGTGCTGGCAGGCGTCCACGAAGACCATGCTCAACCCCCCGAACAGATGACCCAACGCCTGTTGCGCGCTCTGGAACACCCTGCCGTCGATGTTTTGGCGCACCCGACGGGCAGACGCTATGGGAAACGCCCCGCAAACGATGCCGACTGGGAACGCCTTTTCGAACGCGCCCGTGCGCTGGGCAAAGCCATCGAAATCAACGGCTACCCCACGCGCATGGATCCCCCCACGCCCATCGCGCGCCTGCTGGTGGAAAGCGGCGCGTGGATGAGCCTGGGCACCGATGCGCACACCCTCCAAGACCTGCACGCGATGGAACTCGCCGTCGGGTTGGCGCAACGCGCGTGGGCAACCCCCGAACGCATCCTCAACACGCTTTCACGCGACGCCCTGCTTAAATGGCTCGCTAACCGAAGAGGTCAACCATGATTCGCGCTTTCGTAGACCGAATCGAGACCACCGAAAACGGCGAGAGGCTCGCCGTGCTGCTGATTCGCCTAAGCGAGGGCGACTACCTGCAGTGGCTCTGCCCGCTCCAGTGGCTGCCCCCCGACACACGCGAAGGCGACTGGCTGCGCCTCGAATTCGCCCCAGACGCTGACGCGAAGGCGGAAACCCGTAGCGAAATCGAAGCGCTCCTGCAGGAACTGCAGGAAGAGCCGTGAACGCTTGCCACGCGCAGTTCCAGGAAGCCCACGCTGCCCCCTTCGCCGCGACGCCTTTCGGGTACAATCTAACCGACGAGGAGGTCGAAACCAATGACCATGCACACCGAGTTCATTACCACGAGCGCGCGCGGGTTGAACCGCGAGCATCCTGCGATGAAGATGTTCCAGAAAGCCAAAAAACTGGGCATCTGGGACCCCGCTGCGATTGACCTCACGCAAGACCGCGCTGACTGGCATACCTTTACCGACGATCAGAAAGATGCCACCCTGCGCCTCATCGCGCTCTTTCAGGCAGGTGAGGAGAGCGTGACATTAGACCTGCTGCCGCTCCTTCAGGTGATTGCAAGCGAGGGCAGGCTCGAAGAGGAGATTTTCCTCACCTCGTTCCTATTCGAAGAGGCAAAACATGTGGAGTTCATGAGCCGATTCCTGTCGGAAGTGGCGGGCGTGCAGGGTGAAGACCTGTCGCGCTACCACTCGCCGTCGTACCGCAAGATTTTTTACGAGGCACTGCCCCAAGCGATGCACCGCCTCACCTACGATGCCTCGCCTATCGCGCAAGCGGAAGCGTCCGTGACCTACAACATGATTGTGGAAGGCGTGCTGGCGGAGACAGGCTATTACGGCTTTTTCCAAGCGTACAAACGCCAGCAGAAGATGCCAGGACTGGTGCAGGGAATCGGCAAGATGATGCAGGACGAGTCGCGCCACATCGCGTTCGGCGTGTACCTACTCTCGCGCCTGATTGCCGAGCATGGCGCCCCTGTGTGGCACGCGATTCAGGCGAAGATGAATGACCTGCTGCCCTACGCGCTGGGCGTGGTGCAGGAGACCTTCGAGCCGTATGAACCGAACATGCCGTTCGGGCTGGACAAAGAGGAGTTTCTGAGCTACGCGATGAACCAGTTCACGCGGCGCGATAACCGTCTTGCCCGCGCCCGTCATCTAACGCTGGAGCAGCTCCATCGTGAAACGGAGGCGGCGGAAGCCGAGGCGGCGGAGCTGGTCAACGCGGTAATCGGGGGAGGCTAACTCTTATGAAAATCGTAGCCATCTTACCACCTTCGGAACAGGTAGAGGCGCAAGTTGCGATGGTGCGCGCCCTCTTTGCAGGGCACACAGTGGAGCTGGCGACAAACGCTGAGGCACTCACGCCCCACCTCCCCGACGCTGAGGTGCTAATCTCCACCGCGTTCACTCCCCTGACGCGCGAAATGTTGCAGCGCGCGGCGCGCCTGCGCTTCATTCAGGTCGCCGGCGTGGGGGTAGACCATGTCGATACCGACGCGGCGCGGGAACTGGGCATTACGGTCGCGGCGGTAACGGGCGCGAACACCGTGAGCGTCGCCGAGCATGTAGTGATGGTCAGCCTCGCCTTGATGAAGGGGCTCATCCCAGCGCACAATATGTTGGCGCAGGGACAGTGGTCGCTCCCCTACTGGATTACGCACGCCCGCGACATTCAAGGCAAGACGGTCGGGATTGTCGGGATGGGGCGTATCGGGCGCGAGGTAGCCGCGCGACTGCTCCCCTTCGGCGTGTCCACTTTTTACTATGATGTCAACCTGCTTACACCCGAACAGGAAGAGCAGCTCGGCGCAACCTACTTGGAACTGGATGCGCTGCTGCCTGAGTGCGACCTCGTCACCCTACATATGCCACTCACTCCCGAAACGCGCGGGATGTTCACCCGTGAACGCCTGTTTGCGATGAAACGCGGCGCGTTTTTGGTCAACACGGCACGCGCCGAGCTGGTGGACGAAGCCGCGCTTATCGAAGCGTTGCAGGGGCACTTGGGCGGCGCCGCTATCGATGTGTTCTCGCCTGAACCACCGCCCCCTGACCACCCTCTGCTCAAACTGCCGAATGTGGTGCTGACGCCCCACGGCGCAGGCGTCACGCAAGAGGCGCAGCAGCGTATCGCCCAAGGCGTAATCCAGAATGTGCTGCGCTTTATAGAAGGCAGGCCGCTGGCAGATGTCGTGGTACAGGGCACTCGGTGAGTTTATCGGCAAGCCCCCCACGCGACCCTGAATCGGCACTTTTCGTAGCGTCGGCGTGATGCCGACGCTACGAGGGTGCATTTAGGCGCGCGCTTTCGATTCCAGTCGGTTCAGCCAGAACACAATCCCGCCCAGCATGGCTGCCACCACCAGCGCTGTGGGCAGGTAGGGTAGTCCCAGCGTTTCGTGCAGTGTGAGCTTGCCAAGGTCAAGTGGCTTCATCAGCACGGGCTCCAGCGTTGGGTAGGCGAGGATGAAGGCGAACGCGCCCAGCAACCCGCCCAGCACGGCGAGTAGCCCATCGCGCACGCCGCTGCCCAAGCCAACCAGCGCCGTGCCGGGGCAGTACCCCGCTATCGCCATTCCCACGCCGAAAATCAGCCCGCCAACCAGCACGCCCCACACATAGAGCGACTTCACCTTGAGGTGCGCGTAGTCAGGCGCGAAGGTCGCCAGCGCCGCCGCGCCTACCATGCCCACCGCTATCGCTGTGAGCATCACCTTGAGCATTGTGAAGTCGCGGAACGCCAGCCCGCGCATCACCAGCCCGCAGCGGCTGAACCCTGCGCGATGCAACGCGAAGCCGAACATCAACCCCGTAATCAATCCCAGAAGTTGCGTCGTATCCATATCTGCCTCCTTATGAGCCGTTGGTGCGCTTCAATAACAGGCTCGCGGTCAGCACGCCCGTTGCGAACGCCGCCGCGCCGAACAGGAACCCGCTCAGCGCAAGCTGCGCAATCCCGCTCAGCATATGTCCCGAAGTGCAACCGTCTGCCAGTCGTGCGCCAAACAGGATTAAGAACCCGCCGATGAACGCTGCCAGCCCGCGCCCCCACGAGGAGCGGAACACATTCGGCAGGTCGCACGCTGGTGTGCTTCGCCCGCCAGGCAACAGGCTCGACACAAACGCCCCGAGCACTAGCCCGATGACGAGCATTACTCTCCAGCTAATCTGCACACCTATCTTTTGCAGGTACGGCTGCGACTCGGCAAAGCCTGGCACAACCTTATCCACCAGCAAGCCAACCAGCTGCGGATACGCCGTAGAAACGCCCAGCGGTTGCACGGTGGCGATTGCGAAGATCTGCACCAATCCAATCATCCCGCCCCAGATGAGCCAAGGCGGCAACACCGAACGCGATGGCGCAACCGACCGCTCCGCCGTCTGCACAGGAACCTCTACA
>CALAMM010000158.1 GCA_937925775.1 uncultured Fimbriimonadales bacterium | reverse complement strand
GATGGCGCTGCGCTTGCAAACCGAGCGCATGGCGCAGGGATTGCTCCCCAGCCTGAACGCCTACCGCCGCGACTTTCAGGTGAACGCGGAACGCCTACGCCACGCGAAGCCCGACTGCGTCGTAATGCACCCAGGTCCCATTCAGCGCGGAGTGGAGATAAGCGACGAGGTGGCAGACGGGACGCGCTCGCTCATCCTAACGCAGGCACGCTACGGTGTCTATGTGCGCGCGGCGGTACTGGAGTATGCGCTGGAGCAGGGGTGAGACCCAGCGGCTGGGGCGTTCCTGTTCTTGGCACTAATCGGTGGGACGCCAGCGCGACACAGCCCTGCGCCGCGTCAGCGTCCCACCCGCAACAGGTTAGCGAGGTCGGTCGTCGTCTACCGTAAAGCGGAACATCACGCAGGTGGTGCCACAGATGTTCGGGTTCGTCTCTGCCAGATAGTTGATCGTGACGGCTTTTGCGTGCCCGTCCATCCACACGACATTGGTGAGCTTCATGTGGCGTCCGAGGATTGCGCCGTTGTTGCGGCGGTTCAGCAGCGCGGGGAACGGGAAGGTCTCCACGGCGCGGGTGGGCTGGTCGTCGCGCACGAGGTCGGCGCGATAGAAGTCCGCGCTCTGCCCCATATTCTGCACTTCGGCAATCAGTACGGTATCTGCAGGCTCCGCCGCCATCGCCAGTGGCTTGTTGTTGGGCGGTGTGCAGGTCGAGAAGTTGCCGTTGCGGAAGGTCACGCCGTCGCCGCAGCCCGCGTAATACATATTGTTAATCGCGTAGCTGCCGAATCGGCGTCCGACATTCGTTTGTCCGAAGGGATCGCCGCAATCCGCCTCGCGGCGCACATCGCGCCCGTCGGGCGAGTAAGGTTGGTACACATACCGCTTGTTCTCCGCGAGCGTGTGGGGGGTGCCGTTCGGCAGGGTGCCGCGAATCGGCGCGAACGGGTCGCTTGGGCAGTTGTGGATGTCGGTGTTCTTCGTGTAGGGTTGCAGCACATCCATCCAGCGGGGCGAGGAGCAGTTCGTGAAGTGGGCGCCCTCTGGCACGCGGGGCGGATCCGCAAACGCATTGCGCGGTACATACTCATCGAAGTCTTGGATATACATCTGCACGCCAAGCCCGATTTGTTTCACATTCGACAGACAGCCTGTCTGGCGCGCCTTCTCCCGTGCCTGAGCAAACACAGGGAACAGGATCGCTGCCAGAATCGCGATAATCGCGATAACGACCAATAGCTCAATCAGCGTAAAGCCTCGTTTGCGCATGGCCTACCTCCTCGCGACTAATTATACAACCACGCTTGTTAGGAAAATGTTAAGAAAAAACGGCTATTCCCAGAGCGTTGCGAGGAGGGCGAGGGCGTAGAAGGCTGCAGTTTCTGTGCGCAGGATGCGAGGACCGAGCGAGACGGCGTGGGTTTCAGGGTGCGCTGCCATCCATGCGCGTTCAGGGGGGCTGAAGCCGCCTTCGGGACCGACCACGAGGCTCAGCGCGGTAGGCATCGGCATGCGGCGGCATCGTTGCTTGAGCGCGAGTGCGCCTTCCCACTCGTCCAGCACGAACACGGGGCGCGGCAGGCTCTGAAACGCGGTGCGCCACTCGGCTGTGAGGCGCACTATCGGCAATCGGGTACGGCAAGCAAGCTCCGCCTCTTCCTGGGCGATTTTCTGCCAGCGCACAGCATATTTCGCCTGCTTACTTGGCTCCCACCTGACAAGCGAGCGTTCGCTGGGGGCGAAGTGGATTGCCGCTGCGCCGCCTTGCACGCAAAGCCGTATCGCCGTCTCCGCTTTTTCGGGGCGCAGCAACGACTGCAGCACGGTAATCGAGGCGGGGAGTTCCGTGTCTAACTCCGCAGGCTGCAGGTTCGCAATCTGCGAGTCGTCGCCCAGCTGTGCTAAGTAGACCCCCCCAACGCCATCTAACAGGCAAACCCAGTCGCCTGCGCCCAAGCGCAGCACCCGCTGCACCTGATGTGCCACATCGTCGGGTAGAACACGCGCCTCGATAACCGCAGGCGGAACGAAAAAGCGCGGCAGTGCGCGCGGTGTCAAGGCTTGCGAAACGCGGCGGCGACCCATGTACGGCGTTTTCGCACCTCCTCCAGCGTCAAACCTGCCGATTCCACCGCGCGACGCACTCCCCTGCGCCAGTTGCGCCCGCTGGTTCCCGAGAGGATGTAGACACCCTGCGGTCGCAAGCGTGGCGGAACCTGCGAAGCGGTGGCAATCAGGAACTCGCTGATGATGTTGCATACAATCAGGTCGAAGGTCCCCGCCAGCGCGTGGAAGCCATCGCCGAGCTGCGCCCGTACCACCTCCGCGACGCCATTGCGCTCGATGTTGCCCTGAGCGATTTTGATAGCAAGCTCATCGTTGTCGACAGCAATCACCTCGCGCGCGCCCAGCTTCGCCGCAGTAATCGCCAAAATCCCTGTGCCCGTGCCCACATCCGCCACCCGCATGCCAGGCTGTAGATACCGCTCCAGCAGCTCCAGACAGAGCGCGGTGGTGGCATGTCCGCCCGTGCCGAACGCCAGCCCAGGATCGAGGTAAACCACGATTTCCTCAGGCGCGGGCTGATGACGGCTCCAAGTTGGCTGCACGCGAATGCGCTGGCCGAACCGGCGACTGCGGAAGTAGCGCCGCCACGCAGTGTGCCAGTTCTGCTCCGTTACGGATTGCACCTCGACCTTGTGGATAGGGGGCAGGTCATATTCCGAGAGCTGTTGGAGCCGCGCCTTAATGGCTGAGAGACGCTCTTGCTCCGACTGGGGCAGGTAGGCGACCACGCTGTAGGGCTGTTCACGCAGCTCCACCCCTGTACAGCCTGAGTCGATGAGTACGGCGGCGATGGCGTCCCAAGCCAGCGGCGGCGCAACCACACGAATACTGAGCCACTCTGGCGGCTTCATGCGTTTGAGATTATACCCCCTCTTACTCACGCGACACAAATCGCGCGGGCGACCAGATAGCGAAGCCAAAGCCACACAATCAACGGGAACGACGCATACACCATCAAAGCGCAGGAGGTTCGCCACTTCTGTGGAAAATTACGCGCTATGCTACTGCCAATTCGCGACCACAACCCGTCGGAACGGTTCCCGTTCGTGACGGTCGGACTGATCGTGGTGAATGTGATTGTGTTCATCATGCAGCAGCTCGACCCGCGCGTGACCTACATCTACGCGGCTATACCTGCTGAGATCACGGGCGCGTCGGTGGACCCGTTCACGCGTTTTATGCTCGAGCAGCAGCACGGCATCCGTGCGGAGCCTGTGGTGAACCCGTGGCTCACGATTATCACCAGTATGTTCCTGCACGGTGGCTACCTGCATATCATCGGCAACATGTGGTCGCTGTGGATTTTCGGCAACAATGTAGAGGATGTGCTGGGACATTTTCGGTATCTGTTGCTGTATCTGTTTTGGGGGGTGGTGGCGGCGCTGTCGCATATTCTGTTCAACTGGGCATCGCCCATCCCTGTGGTGGGAGCAAGTGGCGCGATTGCGGGGGTGATGGGCGCGTATCTGCTGCTGTTCCCCCACGCGCGCCTCGACTGCGTACTGCTCTTCGTGGTTATTACCTTCGTGGAGGTGCCCGCTGTCTTCTTCCTGATTTTCTGGTTCGTGTCGCAGTTTTTGGTGTATAACCCTGGTGTCGCGTATCTGGCGCATATTGGGGGCTTCGTAGCAGGGTTCCTCACGATAAAGGCGTTGGGAGGACCGACGCGCCTGCTCTATGGGCGACGCAGGCGGTACTACTACTGACCCCGCGCTCAACTTGCTCAGAATGACCAGGTAGCCCCTGTATTTTCGTGGCTATCGCCGGCGGGCGTGACGAGCATCGCGTTTCTGCGTGCAGATGCCACAAGGCGCAACGCCATTCTTGGCGTCGCGCCCTTAGCGGGTCGTCGGTGGGACGCCGACGCTCCGAACCGCGCTACTCTTCCCACTGCGCAATCGCGACAGGAACCCCGCCCTGACGCGCCGACTCCCACGCCGCCTCCGTGAACGCCGTAATCCGCAGCGCGTTCTCAGGCTTCGACTGCACCTCCTCGCGCCCCAAAATCGCGTTCACGAAGTTTATCACAGGCTGTGAACCCGGCGGCAGCTGCTCCTGCTTGTAGCGATTGCCGTGCGCATCGCAAATCTCCAGTTGGTCATGGCGAATCAGGTAGGTCGCCTCGCTGCCGACCACTGTAATCTCCTCATGCCAGCCGACCGTCGTACTCCCGATAATCGACAGGTTGCCAATAGTGCCGTTCGCGTACTCGAACGCCAGCGCGGAGTTGATATCCACCTTGCGGTCGAAATACTGCATATACGCGCTGACTTTTGTCGCGGGCGCGTCGATAATCCACATCAGGAAGTCCACAAGGTGCGAGCCTGTATCGTTGATTTGCCCGCCGCCCGACAGGGCAGGGTCCTGACGCCATGTGTTGGCCGTGGTGCGCATCCAGTTCTGCAGGTTGATTGCCTGCACGAAGTGTGGCTCGCCAATCTCGCCGCGGCGGATGCCCTCGTACACATAGCGGTACACGGGGATGTAATGCCGCTGGTAAGCGATTAGCCCGACCTTGCCCGCCTCGCGAATGCGCTTGACCAAAATCCGCGCGTGTTCGACTGTGCAGACCATCGGCTTTTCTATCATCACATGCAACCCCTTATCCAGCGCTGCCATCGCCTGCTCAAAGTGCAGGGTATGGGGCGTCACAATCAGCACGCCGTCCAGCTCCACCTTTTCCAGCATCTCGCGATAGTCGTCAAAGAAAGGCACCCCTTGCAGGTGGGGGAAGCGTTGGAGCGTCGCATCGCGTTGCGCTTGGCTCGGTTCCGCTATCGCGACCAGTTCCGCATCGCCAACGCCCTGCAGCACATGGATGTGGTGGCGTGCCATTCCGCCGCTGCCAATCAATCCTAAGCGCACCTTGCTCATATTTCAGCCTCCATTAGGAAGATTCCCAACCCGCCGATGTTTCGAGGTGGTGCGCGGAGTTCCTGCCTGCTCACCACAGGGGGCAAGGGAGGTACAATCCTCGTTCGCTATGGAAGCCATCATCGCGCTGTTGACTCTTACTGCGCGATGGCGTTCTCATAGGCTGTGGAGGTGTTGAACATCCGCCTCCACCACCGCCCCTCCAAGCCGTCTATGAAGTAGCCCCATCGGCTATAATATTCGCCGTATGCCTGCGATTGTGGTCGAACGCCTGTCCAAAACCTACTATTCGTACAAACGTCCGCCAGGGGTGTGGCACGCGATCAAGAGCCTTTTCAAGCGAGAGCGGCACGAGGTACAGGCGGTGCGCGACATCTCGTTCACCATCGAAGAGGGTGAGCTGGTGGGCTTTTTAGGACCGAACGGCGCAGGCAAGACCACCACGCTGAAGATGCTTTCGGGCATCATTTTCCCCACCTCAGGCACGGCGCGGGTGTTGGGCTACATTCCGTGGGAGCGTCGCCCCGAAATGCAGCGCCAAATCGCGCTCGTGATGGGGCAGAAGATGCAGCTCTGGTGGGATTTGCCCCCCTACGAATCGTATATTCTGCTCAAGGCACTCTACGAAGTGCCCGATGACGAGTTCGAACGGCGCGTACACGAGCTTGCGGAAATGCTGGAGATTCGACATGTGCTGCACACGCAGGTGCGACGGCTCTCGCTGGGGGAGCGGATGAAGTGCGAGTTGCTGGCAGCGCTCTTGCACCGCCCGCGCGTGCTGTTCCTGGACGAGCCGACAATCGGGCTGGATGTGGTCTCGCAAAAGCGGATCCGCGAGTTCCTGAGAGAGTATAACCGCCGCGAGCGCACCACCATCCTGCTTACCAGCCACTATATGCAGGATGTGCAAGAGCTGGCACAGCGCGTGCTGATTATCCACCACGGGCAACTGATTTTCGATGACACACTCCGCGCACTGGTGGAGCGCTACAGCCCCTCCAAAGCACTGCACCTGCAGTTCGAGCGGCCCATATCGGTGGAGGTGCTGAGCCGTTTCGGGCGTGTGGTGCGTGCCGACGGACTGGAGGCAGTGCTGGAAGTGCCCCGCGAGCAGGTGAGTCGTATCGCCAGCGAGGTACTTCAAGCGTTGCCCGTCCACGACATCACCATCCAAGAGGTGGAGGTGGATGAAATCGTCCGCGACATCTTCGCGGGCAAGCGAGAGGAAGCAGGAGTTCAGTAGTCCCAACAGCACGACTCAGTAGGTCGCTTTCGAACAAAACGCCCCATGCAAGCGCATGGGGCGGATTGTTGCAAGCAACACAAGCAAAGCTTACTTGCGGCGTCGGCGCAGTGCCAACAACCCGACCAGCCCTGTGCTCAACGC
>CALAMM010000157.1 GCA_937925775.1 uncultured Fimbriimonadales bacterium | reverse complement strand
ACAGGCGCATCGGGCGTCGCGGGTTGAGTATCCTCGGCGCGGAGCGCGTAGCCGTCCATCGCCGAATTATCAAAGGGGGGTAGGTCATGCGGCGCCCGCACTGTTTCCGCCAGCACGCGCCCGACGCTCTCCATCAGGTCTCCCTGCTCGGTGTCCAGCGGCGCTACGTGACCCCACACTTGCCTCTGCGCTTCCTCTAAGGAAATCATCGCCTCGCTGAACGAAAGTATACCTCCTCTCGCGTGCCCTAAGTCGTCGTTTTCCTCGTCAGCGAGACGCTGACGCTACGCAGCAGGCCCAACTCGTAGCGTCGGCGTCCCGCCGACGACCCGCGCTTGGACAGGAATGTCCAAGCCACATCGTGTAGCGTCGGCGTCCCGCCGACGAACCGCGCTTGGACAGGAATGTCCAAGCCACGCTCTGGCTGTGCTTGGACAGGAATGTCCAAGCCACGCTTTGATTGTGCTTGGAGGGGTGGGGGAGCGAGGTATACTTTCGGCTGATGGAGTTGGCGATTGTTGGGTTGGGGCGCATGGGCGGCAACATGGCGCGCCGCTTAGTCGCGCGTGGGCATCGGGTCGTGGGCTACTCACGCACCAAAGCGACGGTGGACGAGCATATCCCCTTCGGCATTACGCCCGCCTACACGCCTGAGGAGGTCGTCCACGCCCTCACGCCCCCGCGCGTGGTCTGGTTTATGTACCCTGCGGGCGAGCCGACCGAAACGGCGATTTTTCAGTTCGCGCCGCTGCTGGAAGCGGGCGACATCGTGGTCAACGGCGCAAACAGTTTCTACAGAGACTCGATTCGTTATGCCGAGCGGCTGGCGGTGCGTGGCATCCGCTTCGCGGATGTCGGCGTATCGGGCGGCGTGTGGGGGCTGGAGAACGGCTACGGCCTGATGGTCGGCGGCGACCCTACCGTAATCGCCCACTTAGAGCCGATCCTGCGCGACCTCGCCCCTGCGCCCGACAAAGGCTGGGTGCATGTGGGACCCGTGGGCGCAGGACACTACGCCAAGATGATTCACAACGGCATCGAGTACGCGCTCATGCAGGCATATGCGGAGGGCTTCGAGCTACTGCGCCGCAAGGCGGAGTTCCAGATAGATATCGCGGCGGTCGCAGAGGCGTGGCGATACGGCACGGTGATCCGCAGCTGGCTGCTGGACTTGATTGCGGGGTTCCTCAAAGAGGATTCGGCGTTGGCGGAGATTGCGCCCTATGTCGCCGATTCGGGTGAAGGCCGCTGGACAGCGCACGAAGCCATCGAGCTGGGTAGCCCCGCGCCGCTGATTACGCTCGCCCTGCACGAACGCTTCCGCAGTCAGGATGCAGAGGGTTTCCAGTACCGATTCTTGGCGCAATTACGCAACGCGTTCGGCGGGCACGCCGTGAAAAAAGTGGAAGAGAACCCATCCTCGCGATGACAAAAAGAGGCGATGCCATGCCTGCGCACGAGACGACGATAGTCATCTTCGGGGCAACAGGGGATTTGACCCGACGCCTGTTGCTACCCGCTCTGCTCCAACTGTGTCGCGCTCGTGCCCTCCCCGAACAGGTGCGCATCGTCCTCTACGCGCGACGCCCCTACACGCTGGAGCAGTACCTACAGGAAGCCGAGTCGGAACTGCGTGCGCTGGGCAAACCCCTCGACGGCTGGCACAAGTTCGCCCGCCGTTTCGTGGCTTATGTGCAGGGCGAGCTGAACGAGCGGGACATCTGCCAGCTGCAGGACTATGTGCGGGCGAACGCGCTGTTTTACCTCGCGCTCCCGCCTGGCGTGTTCGCAACCGCCAGCCAACTGCTCGCCCGCGCGGGACTGCACGACGAAACGCACGGCTTCCGACGCCTGATTATCGAAAAACCGTTCGGCTACGACCTCGAAAGCGCACAGACGCTCGATAAACAAGTGCGCGCACACTGGCGCGAAGAGCAGATTTTCCGAATCGACCACTATCTCGGCAAGGAGACCGTGCAGAACATTCTCGTGTTCCGCTTTGCGAACCTGCTGCTGGAGCCGCTGTGGAATCGGAACTATGTGGAGCATGTGCAAATCACGGCGGCGGAGCGTTCGGGGCTGGAGGGACGCGCGAGCTACTACGACCAAGCGGGCGCGCTCCGCGATATGATCCAGAACCACCTCATCCAACTGTTCACCCTAACGGCGATGGAGCCACCGAGTAGCCTTGTGTACGACGACCTGCGCAGCGAGAAGGTCAAGGTGCTAAAAAGCGTGCGCCCCATCCCGCGCAGTGCCGTGAACGCCTTCGCCGTGCGAGCGCAATACACAGCAGGACAAATCGACAACGAGCGCGTCCCCGGCTACCTTGAAGAGGCAGGCATCCCACACAACTCGACCACCGAGACCTACGCGGCGATTAAACTCTATGTAGACAACTGGCGTTGGCGCGGCGTGCCGTTCTACCTGCGCACAGGCAAACGGCTCGCCGCGGACCGCAGCGAAATCGCCGTGCAGTTCAAAACGCCCCCCCTCCACCTGTTCCGTGAGACCCCGCTGGATCGACTGGAGCCGAACTGGTTCATCTTCGAGATGAAGCCCGCAGAAGCGCTCTACCTGACCGCGCAGGCGAAAAAACTGGGACTGGAACTGACCCCGCGCACCATCGTGCTACGCGCCCCCTACCGCGAAGCAGGTCAGGAAGGCTTCGACGCCTACACAACGCTGCTCCTCGACGCCCTGGACGGCAACCGTCAGCACTTCCTGCGTTTCGACGAGGTCGAGTGGGCATGGCGCGTGTTAGACCCCATCCTCAAGGCATGGCAAAGCGACGGCAGCCCCCTACCCACCTATCCCGCTGGCAGCGAGGGACCCGCCGAAGCCGTGCGAATCCTCGACTCGGAAGCGCATCAGTGGCGACCCCTGAAACCTTAGGAACATCAGAAACGGAGGCGACGCACCAGCGCGTCCTTGTAGTTGCTCATAAGAAACAGCGAGGCACGCAACGCCAACCCCAACGGCACCAACGGACGCAACAGCACAAAAGTCCGACGCGCATAGTGCTTCTTATAAAACAGGTACATGCTTTTGTGGAAAGTGACAATCATCCTGTTTGCCACTTGGTCTGTGCTGCGCCCAATCGCGTGCTTGATTTTCGATTCGGGAAAATAGACCACCTTGTAGCCTGCCTGCCACGCGCGATAGCAGAGGTCGGTGTCCTCACAATACATAAAGAACTGCTCGTCGAAGCCCCCCAACCGCTCGAAAACCTCGCGTCGCACCAACAGCGCCGCCCCAGAGACCCAGTCCACCTCGCGGATGCTGTTGTGATCCCAGTCGGTCATCAGGTAGTCGCGCGTGTAGGGGTTGTTGGGGAACAGTTTGCCCAGCGGGGTATTGCGAAACAGCGCGGCGGCAGGGTTTGGGAACCGTCGGCAGGAGTATTGCAAGCTGCCGTCGGGGTTCAGAATCTTGGGACCGATAATCCCCACTTCGGGATGTTGCTCGGCGTAGGCGATGAGGGCGTCCAGTGCGCCTGGCAGCACCTCCGTGTCGGGGTTCAAGATAAACAGGTACTTGCCCTGCGCCGCGCGCGCAGCGAGATTATGCCCCTTCGAAAACCCCAAGTTCCGCTCGCTGACCATCAGTTTCACCTCGGGGAACTCCTTCTCCAGCATCTGCACACTGCCGTCGCTGGAGGCGTTGTCCAGCACGAGGATCTCGTACTCGAACTGGGGGGGATGCGCCAAGAGTGAGCGCAGCGCCGTACGGAGCGACTCACGCGCGTTCCAGTTCACGATCTGTACCGTGAGCAACATATTGGACTTCCAGAGGAAGGATACCTGAAGCGGTATCATGCAGGCGTGCGTTTCACAACGCGACTGATTGCGCTGTTTTGGCTCTTCGTGGGTGCGAGCATCTGGTGGACGGCGTTGAACGGGGCGCCGACACCGCTCAGCCTGCGCTTCTTCGCGACCATCCAGGTGCTGGGCGGGATTTTTCTGCTGATGCGCCTGACCGTCGGGTGGGTGTTTCTGATTACGATGTCGGTGTTCACGATGGTCACGGGGCTGTTCGCGTTGCTGAGTGCGCCGTTGATGCCCGACGAGATGCTGGCGCACGCGCCACGCCTGCTGGGACTGCACCCGCGCTGGCTGGTTGCGCTGACCGCAGCGCTGGGCATAATTATCGGACGGCTCTGCTGGTTGGGGCTGAGCAAGAACCCACCCAGCCAGTGGGGAGCCGCCGAGCCATGATGCGCTCGCCGCGCGCGGTCTCCAGCGCAACCAGGTGCCGACTCGCTACAGGCTCGCGTTCGTCGTCGTCCCCGCCGACGACACGCACCCAAACTCGTCGCGTCGGCGTTTTTTTCGTCAGCGAGACGCTGACGCTACGCGGCACACCCAACTCGTAGCGTCGGCGTCCCCGCCGACGACGACACACCCAACTCGTAGCGTCGGCGTCTCGCCAACGACACATCCAACTCGTAGCGTCGGCGTCT
>CALAMM010000156.1 GCA_937925775.1 uncultured Fimbriimonadales bacterium | reverse complement strand
CCACTACACTCCTGGCGACGACCTGCGCCACTTGGACTGGAATATCCTCGCGCGATTAGACCGCGCCTACCTGCGCACTTATCAGGATGAGCAGGAGTTGCCCGTTCACTTGCTGTTGGACTGTTCGGCGTCGATGGCGTTTGGCGAGCCGACGAAGTTCGACGCGGCGCGTTCGCTGGCGGCGTGTTTGGGCTACATCGGCTTGATTGCGGGCGACGCGGTGTATCCTGTCGCGCTTCATCACCAGCCCTCGGAAACGCGCCCGTTGCGTGGTCGGGTCGCGTTCACGCGCCTGCTCGAGTGGCTCCGCACGCGCCAGCCTGATGGCAGACATCTGGCGGCGAGCCTGCAGCGTTTCGCGCACGCAAACCTCCCAACAGGCTTAGTGCTGCTGCTCACCGATGGGCTGGATGAGCAGTTCCCAGACGCGCTGCGCGCCCTGGGCAGCCGACGCCACGAGGTCGTCGTGCTGCACATCCTCTCGGAAGTGGAGTTAGCCCCCGATTTAGAGGGCGATCTGAAGCTCATCGACGCCGAGACGGGCGAGGAGCTGGACATCACCGCCACAGGCGGCGTGTTGCAGGAGTATCAGCGTCGGTTGAAGGCACACAACGAGGCGATTCAGAACGCCTGCCGTCGAATCGGCGCGACTTATGTTGCGCTCCGCAACGACCGCGCCCCGCAGGATGTGATTATCCGCGAGCTGTACCCGCAGGGGGTGGTGAGCCTGTGATGGCGTGCAGCGCGCGCTCTAAGGTGCCGAAGTCGCGTGCGCCCACCCACCAGAAACGAATGTTGCCCTGCGTATCGATCAGCACCGTTTGGGGCACGCCGTGCAGGTGGAAGGCGTCCACAATCCGCGAGTCGCCCATCACCTGCGGGTAGCGCACGCCTTTCTCAGCGCAGAATCGGCGCAGCCCCTGCTCCCCTTCCGGTTCATCGAACGCCACCCCCACCACCAGCACGCGCTCGGCGTATTGCTCGTGGAAACGGATGAGGTCGGGCAGCTCGTGTTGGCACTCCCCACACCATGTGCCCCAGAAGTTTATCAGCAAGGGCTTGGGAGGATTACGCAGCGCGACGGTCTCCCCGTCGAGGGTACGCAAGGTGAGATTGGGCGCAGGGAGGGAACGGCTGGGGAAGTGGGGCTGTGGTGTTGCTGTCTCGTACTTGCGTTGCGCGGTTGTCCACCAAGTTAGCCACTGTTGACGCGCTTGAGCGCGTTTTTCGGGCGGGTCGGTATAGCGGGCGTAGAAGGGCTGTGCTGTGAGAGCGCGCAGGGCGCCCATCGCCAAGTGTTGGGTCTGCTCGTTGGGGTCATCGCGTAGGAGCTCGATGAGCGCAGCGACGGCGCGTCGTTCCCGCAGGGCTTGTAGCGCAGTGATTGCCGTCTGGCGCACGACCGTATCATGGTCTGCCAAGCAGTCGATCAGCAGGGCGACGGCTTCCTCGCGCGGGAGGCGGTTGGCTACCTCCGCAACGCGCACGCGCACGGGCGAGGCGTAATCGTGGAGCGCGTCGCGCAGGAGCGCGCTCGCCTCAGGGGAGTTGAGCCGCGCAACGCCTTCCACCGCCGCCGTGCGCACAGCGACCGACGCCCCCTCCAAGAGACGGACTCTGAGTTGAGGTAGCTGTTGCTCTGGCGGCAGGCTTGCCAGCGCCTCGATTTCCGCCACCGCGCGGGCTTCCTCCGCATGCATGCGTTCGTGCGCGTCTTCAGACGACTGGTAGAGCAAGCGGATGGCTACCGCCCCCACGACTAAGAGAACGACGAGAACCCAGAACGCGCGTTTGTATGTCATCCGCCTCCTCGTGCCCTCAACAGCCCGTGCCGAAGTTGAACAACACAATCAGCAGGTCGGCGTCATCGACTCGGTCATCGCCGTTCACATCTTCGGCGCGTGCGCCCGTCTCGCCAAAAGCGAACAGCACCGCGAGCAGGTCAGCGTCGTCGACGCAGCCGTCGCCGCTTACATCCCCGTTCACGGCGAGCAGACGCAGGGGCAAAACGGCCTCGCCGCCCGGTATGCCGTCGCCCGTCGGCAGCTGCCCCACATACTCGCCGTCCAACGCCAATCCCGAATCGGCAGCCGTTACGCTGGGGGCGATGCGCACAGCGTAAGCGTCGGGCTTGAGCGGCTCAGCGAGCGTCAGGCGCACCCGACGCGCATTCGCATCGTAGGTAAAGCCGAAACTCACCGCGCCCCGCGACGCGCCCACAAGTTGCACCTGCGCGGCGTTGATATTCACGGGCGTCTGAAAGTAAAGGTCTATCTGGTTCACCGATTCGGAGACCATCCCCGGCGCCGGGTTCATCTCCACAATCACGGGGGGACCAGGACGGTACGCCTCTTGGGTGCTGCTGCCCTTGAGAATCCACTCGTCGGGATCAAACGCGAGGTTAGCGACCGTCCCCGCCACAGGGATTACATAATACTGCGTTCGTGTGCTGTTCCAGATGCGCAGATCGTGGGATTGATTGCCTATCGTTGCGCGCACACCGATGGGCATCGTGTACACGCCGTAGTTGCTCGGCTGGGTCTGGCGTACCGACATCAGCAGGTAGGCTTTGTTGTTGACGCGAGTGGTTGCCCAGCCCCAGGCGTAGCTGGGTGCGCCTATTCCGTAGACCCACGGCTGGAAGAACCAGTCCATCGAGTCGCCCCAGACCTCTTCCGCAACGCTTTGGAAATCGGCGGTGGTCGCATGGCTATAGGCGTAGCGCTGGCGGTAGCGCATTAGAAGGTCAAAGAACCGCTCCGTGCCCAGCACCCAGCGCAGTTGGTGCAGCACCCACGCGCCCTTGCGATAGGCAAAGTTGGAGCTGAATATGGCGTTCACGCTGCTGGTATCGTAGCGGTAGACGCTGCCGTCCAGA
>CALAMM010000155.1 GCA_937925775.1 uncultured Fimbriimonadales bacterium | reverse complement strand
TGTCGCCAGCGCGTTCAACCTGCAAAGCCAGCCCGATAAGCCGATTCGGGGCAAGCACTGGGCGCGCGGGCACGGCTCGGTGGAGTACGCCGTGTCCATTCCCGAAGGCGTGTCGCTGGGCGAGGTGAAGCGCATTCGCCTGCGGATGGAGGTAAGCGCGAAAGCAGGTCGCGAGAAAGTAGACTGGGCGCAGCGCGTCCACCCCGACGACTACCCCCAAACCGACGGCAAGAAATACCCCTCGCGCGTGATTGTGGAGATCGCAGGCGAGCGCGTCGCAACTTGGGAGCTGCCCGACGACCCCGCCGACGCGCGGGGCGTGCTGTCGCACTGGGCAGGCGTCGAACGCGGCAGCTACGGCTATCTCAAGGAGGCGACGCTGACGCTGAACCCCGTGCTACGCGCCCGAATCCAGCAAGAGCGGCAAATTCGCATCCGCCTAATTGTGCCCCCCGACCTGCCCGGCGGAATCGCTATCTACGGCGCGTCGATGGGATGCTACCCGATGGAGCCGACCCTGATCCTCGAACATCGGTAGTGAGACACTAAACGCGAAGTGAACTTTTTTCCCGCCGCCAGCGTATCGATATATGCACACAGGTCTATGAACGAGCTTCAGGAGCGAAAGGCAATTCAGATTGCGCGGGCGCTGGCAGACCCCACGCGCCTAAGCATCCTGCGGGCACTTATGCAACGCGAGGAACTCTCCTGCGGCGAACTCGCGGAGCTGTTCCCCGTAGCGCAGTCCACCGTCTCGCACCACCTGAATATTCTAATGAACGCGGACTTGGTTGCCATGCGCAAACAGGGACAGCATCACTACTTCCGCCCCCAGCGCGAGACGCTCTGCGCCTTCGCTCACTGGCTCGCGACGCTGGAACAGACCGAGTGCAACTCACAACACTCTAACGAGGAGGTTAACGATGGATAGGATGTTTCGAACGCGCCTCTTGGCGCATGGGGCAATCTTGGCGATGCTGGTCAGCTCAGTCCAATCGGTGCAGGCGCAACCCGTGACTTACCGAATCGACCCCGTTCATTCGTTTATTATCTTTCGCGTGAAGCACCTGAACACGGGATACGCCTACGGGCGATTCAACACCTTTTCGGGCACGATTGTCGTGGACGAGAAGAACCCTGCGAACAGCTCAATTGAGCTGGAGATCGATGCGAGCAGCGTGGACACGGGCAACAGCCAGCGCGATGACCACCTGCGTAGCCCCGACTTTTTCAACACGCGCCAGTTCCCTAAGATTACTTTCAAAAGCACGCGCGTGCGCAAGATTAACAACACCACTGTCGAGGTGGAGGGCAATCTGACGATACGCGGGGTGACACGCCCGATTACCGCGCGTGTGACCTTCACGGGCAAGGGGCGCAACCAGCGCGGTCAGGAGATTATCGGTTTCGAGACCACTTTCACAATCCGTCGCAGCCAGTTCAATGTCAGCTACGGGTTGAACGGCGGTTTGGCGGACGAGGTGCGGGTGACTTTCGCGGTGGAGGGCATTCGTCAGTGAGCGTGGTGCTATCGAGCGCGCTAACGGCGGGGCTGGCGGCGCTGGTGGCTGGGGTGATTTGGCTGCTGGGCTGGCAGCACCGCCGCGCCCACTTCTGGCTCGCGCCGCTGGGGGTGAGCGTCGGGTTTGCCCTGCTCTACTGGCGCGTGCAAGGCCGCCCCGATTTCCCTCCGATTGACGCCACGCAGTGGGTATTTTGGCACGCGCTGTTCGCCGTACCGCTCGGCTGGCTGGCGGGGATTGGCGCAGCATATCGTTGGGTGTGGGCATGGGGCGCACTGCTTGGGGCACTCTGGCTGTTCGTACCGCCATTTTACACCCTGATGGAAGCGGGATACTGGTCGAACACAGCGGGCATGGCGTACATTGTCGGCTTCGCGCTCGGAGCATGGCTACTGATGACCCTTTGCGCACCGCTGGGCGATGCGGCGGGCGTAGGGACGCCGCTGCAGATGGCGCTGCTGGGAGGTATCGGCGCGGGCGTGTTATTCTACGGGGCGAAGAGCGCGTCGCTGGCGCAGCTGACAGGCACGCTGGGCGCGGTCGTCGGTATCGGCGTTCTCCTGTCGCTGCTGCGCGGGTTCACCCTGGGACGCGGCGCCGTCGCACTCACCCTGCTCCTCTACTTCTCGCTCTGGACTACGGCGTTCGGCTTCGCTTACCTGACGCTGGGGCAGCTCATCACGCTGTATTTGCTGGCGCTGGTGCCTGCGCTGCACCTGCTCCCCGCCCTGCAACGCCAATCGCCTCTGAGACGGCTCGCGCTGACACTGGCAATCTTGATTGTCGTGGGCGGCGCGGCGGTTGGTCTCGCCTACAACGCCTACATGGGACAAAGCAGCAGCTACTAACACACTGCGCAAACGCCCATTTCTGGCGCGACGACATTCCTGTCGTCGCACAGAAATGCCTCACCGCTTCCTTGCTTCCTCGCCTCCCGACGGAGGTAAAAACAACGACAGCACCACCGACACCACCAACGCAAGCGCAATCACGCTCAACGACTAACATGACTGCGGTTCCACACATTTCCTCCTGTTTTAAGGTGCTTTTCATTTGGGAGACATGGTTAGAACACGCCGACAGCAAGGGAAACCCTCAGGCACACGGGTATACTTCGAGGCGTCTAAACGCTCTGGAGGCAAGTATGATGCGAACTGTGGCGAGTTGGATGCTGGTTCTTTCGCTACTCTTAGTGATGAACGCACAAACCGTAGGTGAGGCGGTTAACTTGGCAAATCAAGGGAAGACGCAGGAAGCGATTGAGGCGTTTGAGAGGTTGTACCAACGCGACGAAAACAACCCTACAGTGGTCAACTGGCTGGGCTATCTCTACCTGAAGGCGGGGCGTTATGCGGAAGCCGTGCCGATGCTGGAGAAAGCCACCCGCCTGACGCCCAACAGTGCGGAAGCGTGGAACAACCTCGGCAACGCCTACCTGCATACCAACCAGTTGGAGAAGTCCATCAGTGCTTATGAACGCGCAATCAAAATCAAACCCAACGATGCCGACGCCCACTACAATCTGGGCAACCTCTACACCAAGCTGCGCCAGTACCAGAAAGCCATTGAGCGGTATCAAGAAGCGATTCGTTTGAACCCCAACGACGCGAATGCCCACAATAATCTGGGCTATGCTTATCAGATGATGCAGCAGAACGCACGGGCGGCGCAGCACTACAAGCGGGCAGTGGAGTTAGCCCCCCGCAACCCGACCTTCCGCTATAACTACGCGCTGATATTGGCGACACAGGGTCAGTGGCAAGAAGCGGCGAAGCACCTGGAGCAAGCGATGCCCGAAATCCCCAACGAGGCGGGCGGCTGGCTCAAGCTCGGCGAGGCGTACATGCGCCTACGCCAACATGATAAGGCAATCCAGGCACTGCAAAGAGGCATCGCCGCCAATCCCGACAACCCTGACCTCCATTACAATCTCGGCGTCGCTCACCTCCAGAAAGGCAACCTTGCCGCCGCGGCGAACTCGTTCGAGAACGCGCTCTCCCTCCGCCCGAACGACGCGGAGGCTCTCAACCAACTCGGCTTCGTGCAACTCCGTCAAGCACGACTCGATGACGCGATAACGACGCTGGAACGCGCTCTGGAAATCAACCCGCGCCTGAATACAGCCCGCCTGAACTTGGCGACGGCGAAACGGCGCAAAGGCGAAACCGACGAGGCGCTCAAACTCTACCAGCAGGTCATCGCAGCCGACCCGAAAAATCAGGAGGCACGCCTTGCGCTCGGCGACTTGATGCTCGAAAAAGGCGACCTTCGCAGTGCAGAAGCCCAGTATCGAGCCGTGTTGAAGGACAACCCGCAGGCTCACGCCGCATGGAACAATCTCGGCATCGCGCTAATGCGCACCAACCGCATCCAGGAGGCGATTCAAGCGCTGGAGCGCGCCGTGTCGCTGAACCCGACCTCTGCAGTCTACCTAAACAACTTGGGTGCAGCCTACGAGCGCGCAGGACAGATTGCTAAAGCGCGCACGCGCTATCAGGAAGCGTTGAAGTTAGACCCGAAACTGGAAGACGCCCGCAAGAACTTGGAGCGACTGACGAAGCGATAGCATGGCGAATGTGCTGATTATCTACAACGCGGGCAAGCCGGAGGCGGCGCGTCGGGCGCAGGAGACGGCTCAGTGGCTGCGAGCGGCGGGCTACGGCATCGTGCTGGCAGACCAACCGACCGCCGCCCGCTGGAGCCAGCCACCTGACCCCGACCTTGCCCTGGTAATCACGCTCGGCGGCGACGGCACACTCCTTACAGGGGCCGCGCTCGCCGCACCCGCAGGTGTTCCCCTGCTCGGCGTGCATCTGGGGCGATTCGGCTTCATCGCTCAGGTGGAGCCAGAAGAGATTCTCGACGCGCTCCAACGCTGGCGGGCAGGAGACTATCAAGTGCAGGAACGGCTGATGGTGCAAGCGCGTGTCGAGGGCGAGGTGCGTGTCTCCGTTGCCCTGAACGAGATTACTCTGCTGCGCATGCCAACTGCGCCGATGCTCAACTTCACCATTCGCATCAACGAGCTCCTGCTCACCACCTACCCTGCGGACGGCTCGCTGGTCGCCACCCCCACAGGCTCCACCGCCTACGCGCTCTCGGCAGGCGCACCTGTCGTGCATCCGCAAACCGAGGCGTTGATTCTCACCCCGATTTCACCGCATACGCTCGGCGCGCGCCCACTCGTGCTGCCGCCCAGCGCACGCATTCGCATCGAAATCGGCTGCGAAGCCACCAACGAACCCCACGCGCAGGCGATTATGACCACCGACGGCAGACGCCACCAGACGCTGAACATCGGGCAAACCGTCCACATCACCGCCGCACCCTATCGCACGAAACTGCTCTCGTTCAACGAAGGCGAATTCTTCGAAAAACTGCGCGACCGCCTGCTCTGGGGTGCGCGTGTGAACGAGTGATTAGGCTCTTTGCTGGAGCCACTCGTGCGGCTGAGAACGCAGGGTGGCGTCGCGCCAGCGTCGTAGCCGCTGCAGCAGCCACTCGCGACATTCCGCGATGCTCAGTCGTGCCAAGCGCGTCTTGGCGTCCGCGAGCGCGTCAGGCGGTAGCAAGAGCGCGTGCGGCTCCATCCCCAGCGCGAGCGCCAGCGTTTCGGGGCGCGCATCGGGCACGGTCAAGGCACGCCGAACGCCCAGCGCACGGGCGACCGCCTGCTGCGCCCAAAGCGACGCCGTGACTTCCTTCGTGAATCGCTCAACGCGCCAGCAAACAGCATACGGGGGTTCAGGCGTCAACGAGTCCGACTCGCTTTCGGTGAGCGTCTTTGCACCTGCGTCGTTCAGCGCCAGCCCGACTTCCAGCGCGCCCAGCGGGGTATGCTCCGCACGCAGCGCTTCACGCGCCGCTTCCAACGAATCGCGCGCCTCCTGCAGGGCATCGTGGGTGTCGACGAACAGTGTCAGGTTCATCTCCGCGCTCATGCGCAGCAGGCGTTGCCAGTGGGCATCGTCGCGTGCAGCAGCGGAAGGGTCATGGAGCCAGAGCGGTTTGCCTCCCAGCGCGTGGGCAATCGTCGTGATGCGTTCGGGCAGGGTATCCGCAGAAAGCCAGACCAGCTCTGCCCCGACACTCGCGACCCAAGCAATCGCCTCCCAGTCCGCCGCGACGCCCCCAACCTGCACCTGTTGCCCATCCCAAGTGACTATGGGCAGATGGGCACTCTCCAGATGATAGCGTGCGTGTGTCGCGACGCGCAGCAGCTGGCTCTGATAGCGCGCAAGCACCTCGACGCTCGGCTCGATGTACGCCACCCCTGCGTTCGCATCCAGCACGACCGTCGCCTCAGGAGGCAGAAGCGCAGGCAGCTTCGGCACAAGGAGGATGGGCACGGACGGTAGCGGCGGGTCAGGCGCATGCTCCACAATCCAGCCGACCACACGCACATAGGGCGCCAGCACGGGCGGAATGTCGTGGAGCGCACGCACAAGACCAATCACCTCCACTGGCTCAGTCGGCATCCGATACTCGATGGCTTGCCACTCGTCCTCATCCTGCGCGAAGAGGCGGGGGTCAAACCAGATGGGACTGCCGTAGGTGGGCAGGTAAAGTGGCGCCCCAACGCCTAACGCCAGCCCCTTCCGCAGGGGCAGACCGTACAGTGTCCATCGCGCAGGCGGCGCGGTTGACCGTTCACGCATAGACCTCTACAGAATAGCCTTGCGCCTGATAGCTCTGCGCCCTTGCATGGAAAATACCGTATTCCTGCGGGGGCACGAACAGCACAATCCGATACTGCTCGCCGTACTGCTGGACGAGGCGCGGTAAATCGTCCAAGATTGAGTGGTCGGCGTCGGGCTGGATGCGGGCGAGTTGGCGCAACAGGGTGCGCGGGTCGGTATAAGTTTCGGGCGTGAGGCGCACCTCAGGCAGGTTCGAGCCGACGAGAATCAGCGCGACGCCCTGTCGGGGGGCTTCCAGCGCAATCCATGCGATGTGGCGGATTGCCTGGTCAAAGTCGGGGTAAGCGTCGCCCTCGGCACGCCAAGTGGGGGCTTGCTCCAGCGCAATCACAGTTGGCGCAAGCTGGCTCGTCTCGAACTCTTTGACATGCCAGTCGCCGTGTCGGGCAGTGGCACGCCAGTGGATGCGACGCAGCGGGTCGCCAGGAATATACGGGCGTACGCCATGCCAATCAGTGCCCTCGCCGCGTCGCCCGCGCAAGGACGAGGCGACGAACCGCCCGCGCCCGCCGCCCTCCCAGCTCCAGTTCGGCATCGCCACAGGACGCGGCAGCACCAGTATCGGCGCTGTGTCCTCAACCTGCTGGGACTGGATGAACAGCCCGAACGGGTCGGAGAGCGTCAGTTTCACAGGTCCGAGCCGCTGCGCCCCACGACGCAGGGCACTGAGACGATAGCGCACTACGCCGCTGAAGGGGGTAGCCTGCTCCACCTCTATCGGTTCAATCGCCAGCCCTGAGGAGGCGGTCTCTTGGGCTTGCACCCAGAGCCAACCGCCGCGTGCCTTGGGCGTGATCTCGAGCTGCGCCTCCACCGTTTCGCCTTCCACCAGTTCGGGCGGGCAGTGACGACGCACATTGACCTGCTGCGTGCCGCGTTTCACCAGGAGGTACGCGCCCAGCATCAGCGCACCCAGCACGCTCGCCATCCAATACATTTGGCGGTTGTTCGTCATCAGCCCCGAACAGAGCAGAAACGAGGTCGCCGCCATCAACGCGGTCAGTTTATACTCTCTCATGCAGGTGCTTCGCCCCCTATCGGCACGGGAATTTGGTTCAGAATCTCCCGTATCACGGTCTCTGCCCGCGTGGTGCCGATGCCGTCCGAGCGGAGCATCAGGCGGTGCGCCAGCACAGGGAGCGCCATCTGCTGCACATCATCGGGGGTCACATAGTTGCGGTCTGCGAGCAGCGCGTGCGCCTGCGCTCCGAGCATCAACGCGAGCGAGGCACGAGGACTGGCTCCCAGCATCACCTTCGGATGACGGCGCGTGGCGTTCACCACCTCCACCAGGTAACGGCGCACCGCAGGGCTGAGATACACGCGTCGCGTCTGACCCTGCAGTGCCACCAACGCTTCAGGCGTCAGCACAGGCTGGAGCTGCTCCAGAGGCGAGTCGAGCTGGCGGGTCTCCAAAATCTGCACCTCCACCTCCGGCGAGGGATAGCCCAGCGAGACCCGCGCAAAGAAGCGATCCATCTGCGCCTCGGGCAATGGATAAGTGCCTACCATCTCGATATTGTTCTGCGTCGCAATCACCAGGAACGGCTGCGGCAGAGGATGCGACTCGCCCTCGATAGAAACCGTGCGCTCCTCCATCGCCTCCAGCAGGGCGGATTGAGTCTTCGGCGTGGCGCGGTTAATCTCGTCCGCCAGTACGATGTTCGCGAAGATGGGGCCAGGGTGGAACTCGAACGCGCCACGCGCCTGATTATAAATGACCGAGCCCGTCACATCGGCAGGGAGCAGGTCAGGCGTGAACTGGATTCGGCGGAATTGCCCGCCAATCGCTTTCGCAATCGCACGGGCTAAGGTGGTCTTGCCCACTCCTGGAATATCTTCAATCAGCAAGTGCCCGCCGCTGAGTAGCCCGATAACCATCATCCGCACGGTCTCGCTCTTGCCCAGAATAACCTGCTCGACGGCGCGTATAATCGCCCGCGCCTGCTCTGCAGCAGCGTGGGCATTCGCCTCCGAAAGCCATGGGGTCTCTTGAGCCATCGGGGTAAAGTGTACCTCGCAGACGCGCCACTTGCAGGAATCCTTGCCTGCCAGTAGAATTCTCTTTGTGAGGTGAACTTTATGGCGAAACGCGAATCGGGTCGGATATTAGGGATTCTCGTGTTCCTGCTGCTGGTGGCGGGCATCGGCGTGGGCGTGTGGTACTTCCTGGTGTATACGAAGTCGCCCGGATACGCGCTGAATCAGTTCTTTGCCGCCGCGCGCGCCAACGACACCCAAAAAGTGGAGCAGTACATCGATAAGTCGGGCGCAATCGTCGGGATGATTGCCGCCGCGGCGGCGATGAACCCGAACATGGCGGGCGCAGACCCTGTGCGTGCCATCTATCCGGGCTATGGCGACGCCTCGCTGGGACAGACCCAGAAGGTCGTCATCGAGTCGATCACGGTTGAAGGCGACCGTGCAAAAGCGCAGGTCACGATGGAAGTCGCAGTAGAGGGCAAGACGGAGACCATCAAGCCGACCTATGTGCTGGTGAAGACGGAGGACGGCTGGAAGGTACATGTTCAAGACACGATGTTCGGCTCGTTCAACCAGTTCGTGAGTCCCCGTATGCGTCGGGCGATGGAGCAGCAGCTGCGCGCCGTTGCCAACAGCCCGATGGGTGCGATGGCAAAGGCTCAACTGCAGGGGATTCGCGCCGAGATTGAGAAATACCCTGAATTTGCGGAGCTGCTGAAACGAGCGGGGCTACTTTAAATGGCAGTTGCTCCTGAGGCGCGTCCCCCACGCTGGTATCACGGGCTGACGGGCTATCACTGGCTCGTGCTGGCCGTTGCGGCGCTCGGCTGGCTATTCGACACGATGGACCAGTGGATTTATGTGCTGGCGCGTCAGCCCGCGATGATAGAGTTGCTCGGTCCCGACGCCCCCAAAGAGCAGGTCGCCTATTACTCAGGGATTGTGCAGATGATTTTTATTGCGGGCTGGGCGACAGGGGGGTTTTTGTTTGGGATTATCGGCGACAAGTTGGGGCGTACGCGCACGATGATGATTACCGTGCTGATGTACGCGGGCTTCACGGGGTTGAGTGCGCTGGCGCAGACTTGGGAGCAGTTCGCGCTGTTGCGGTTTTTGGTGGGGTTGGGCATCGGTGGCGAGTTTGCGGCGGGCGCAGCGCTGGTGGCGGAGACCTTCCCCGCGCATGCTCGCCCGACGGCGCTGGGGATTATGCAAGCCTGCTCGGCGATTGGCAACCTGCTTGCGGCGGTGATTTATCTGCTGGTGGGCGCGAACCCGAACCTCGGCTGGCGCTGGGCGTTCGCGGTGGGGTTCTTCCCCGCCTTGCTGGTGTTTGTCATCCGCCTGTTTGTGCGCGAGCCAGAGAAGTGGCAGCAGGCGCGCGCGATTGGCGAGAAGCTCGGCTCGTTTGCCGAACTGTTCCAAGACCCGCGCTGGCGGCACCACACGCTGGTCGGCGTCGGGCTGGCGGCGGTGGGCGTCATCGGCTTTTGGGGCATCGGCACTTGGTCGCCCGAACTGCTCAAGCAGGCTCTCAACCCCCAGAACGACCCTGCACTGACCCCGCTGGTGGAGCAGCGGAAGACCTACGCCGTGATGATGCAGCAGGTGGGCGCGTTTTTCGGGATGCTGGGCTGGGCATTTTTGGCGCAACGCATCGGCAGGAAGCCTACCTTCGCGCTCACTTTCATCGCCTGCCTGCTCGTGGTGCCCGCAACCTTTTTCCTGACGACCTCGTTCGAACGGGCGCTGGTGATGTACCCGCTGCTGGGCTTTTTCACCACCTCCCTGTTTGCAGGCTATGCGGTCTACTTCCCGGAGTTGTTCCCCACGCGCCTACGCGCCACAGGCGTCGGTTTTTGCTATAATGTGGCACGCTACATCGCCATCGCGGGCCCCTACACCTTCGGCTTGCTCACGGCGCTCTACGACATCCGCTGGGCGGCGACGCTCCTGTCGAGCGTGTTCCTGCTCGGACTGGGGGTACTTTTGTTTGCGCCCGAAACGAAAGGGAAGCCGCTGCCCGAGTAGCTTGCTACGCTATGCGGCTCCCTGCGCCACCGCCCGCGCCGCTTGAATAATCGCCTGCGCGTCGATGCCGTAGGCGGCGAGCAGAGTCTCTGGCTTGCCTGAGCGCGGCACCGCGCGCACCGCCAGCCGATGAACGCGAATCCCGTAGCCGTTGACCGCCGCAGCAACCGCCTCGCCAATCCCCCCTTCGGGATAATGGTCTTCCACCGTGATGATGACGCCGTTCGTGAGCTGCCCACTGCGAATGAGGGTCTCCGCGTCGATGGGTTTCACGGAGTAAAGGTCAATCACGCGGATGGGGATGCCCTCGCGTTGGAGCTGCTCATAGGCTTTCAGTGCCTCGTGGAGCGTAATACCCGCGCCGACCACCGTGACCACATCGTGGGGCGATTGGCGCACCACTTTACAGCTGCCGATGGGGAACTCCTCATCGTTGGTGTAGATTACAGGCGTCTTGGGGCGCGTGGTGCGGAGATAGGCGATGCCGCGATAGCGCGCCGCCTGCTCCACCAGTTTCACGGTGGACACGGCGTCGGAGGGATACAACACCACGGCGTCGGGGATGGCGCGAAACAGCGCGAGGTCTTCCAGCCCCATCTGCGACGGTCCGTCCTCGCCGATGGAGACGCCTGCGTGGGAACCACAGAACTTCACATTCGCCCTGCCAATCGCCGCCATACGGATGAAGTCATACGCACGGCTGAGGAAGCAGGCGAAGCTGGAGGCGAACGGGATTTTGCCGCACTCGGCGACGCCGACCGCCGCGCCCACCATGTTCTGCTCCGCGATGAAGCACTCGACGAATCGGTCGGGGAACGCTCGGAGATACTTTTCGGAGAAGGTCGAGTTTTTGACATCGCCGTCGAGCGCGTAGATTCGGGCGTCGGCGTGTCCGAGCGCCACCAAAGCGTCGCCGTACGCCTCGCGCGTGGCGACCTGTGCGCCGAGTTCGTAGGTGGGCAACGATACCGGGGGGATTTCGGCGGGAGAGGCGGGCGTGCGCCCCTCGCGCGGAGGCTGCACGCGCAAGCGACTGGCCAGCGCAATCTGCTCTGGCGACGGCTGGAGTTCGGCAATCGCCTGCGCTGCCAAATCGGGCGGCAATGGCTTGCCGTGCCAACCCTCTTTGTCTTCCACAGCAGACGCCCCTTTCCCCTTCAGCGTGCGAGCAAGCACGGCAACGGGGCGGTCAGCGTGCTGGGCAGTGTCCAACGCCTCCAAAATCTGCGCCATATCATGCCCGTCGATGGCGAAAACCTGCCAGCCGAACGCTTCGAACCTGCGCTGATAGGCTCGCAGATCGTGCTGCAGCATCGTCGGCTGGCTCTGTCCCTGACGGTTGATATCGACCAGCGCGATTAGGTTGTTCAGTTGGTAGTAGCTTGCGAAGGCGGCGGCTTCCCAGACGGCACCCTCGGCCGTCTCGCCGTCCCCCAGCAGGCAGTAGACCTTTGCGGGGATCCCATCGCGCTTGAGGCTCAGGGCCATGCCCGCGGCGATGGACAGCCCCTGCCCCAGCGAGCCAGTCGCTGCGCCGTACCATGCGAAGCGCGGCGTCGGATGCCCCTCCAAGTCGCTTTCGAACTCGCGCAGGGTGTCTAAATGCTCGATGGGAAACGCACCCGCCTCCGCCCACGCCGCGTACAGCAACGGCGCCGCGTGCCCCTTAGAGAAAATCACGCGGTCATTGAGCGGATTGCGCGGATTCGACACTTCGTAGCGCAGCGCATGGAAAAACAGCGCCGCGATTAAATCCGCCGCGGACATACAAGTGGTGGGATGCCCAGAGCCTGCTTTCGTCGTGGTACGGATAGAGTGGATGCGTAAAAGGTTCGCTTTCGCCTGCAAAGCGGTAATCAACTCAGGGGCGTATCCTGCCATGGTCATCTCTCTCCGTCGGGTAAGAGTATACCTGCTGCTTGGCTCGCGAAGCCAACACGCCATACAACCCTGCGCCGATGAGGATGACCAACATCGCCACCAGATGCCCGTAGGTAAACACGCCCAGCATCAGCTTGGAAGTTGCGCCTGCACGGAAGAACTCGTTGATGAACCGATAGAACCCGTGCAGGATGAGGAAGCCTGCGAAGAGCTGCCCTTCAAACTGGCGTCGCGACGCCCAGAAAGAGAGGATGGCGAAGAGGAGCAAGTTCATCGCGGTCGCATAAAGCTGCGTGGGGTGGACGGCATGGTCGTGTCCGGGGAAGCGCACACCCCATGGGAGTTCGGTGGGGACGCCGTAGCAGCAACCCGCCGCGAAGCACCCGATTCGGGCGATGGCGTAGCCTAACGCGAGCGACGGCGCTGCCAAATCCCCCAGCTGCCAGATGGGGATGGCGCGTCGGCGAATGAGGTAAATCGCCGTGGCAATCGCCAGCCCGAAGCCCCCAAAGTAGGACATCCCGCCTTCCCACACACGCAAAACGCTCAGCGGGTCCGAGGCGTACTGCGACCAGTTGGTGAGAACGAACGCAAGCCGACCGCCCACGATCCCAGCCGCGACGCTCCAAAAGGCGATATCCAAAGCGTCGTCGGGTCTGATCCCATAGCGCGGCGCGTGGCGCAACGCCCGCCATACGGCAAGCCAAATGCCCACCATCCACATAAAACCGTAAGTGTAGAGCGTAATCGGTCCGATTTTGATAAGCTCGGGTCTCATTGCGGCGGCTCCTCAGTGGCACCAACAGGGTCTGCCTCGCGCGCCCCGAAAAATTGCAACGCCATAAGCCCCACCAGCGAGCAAGTGATGGCTACATCCGCCACATTGAACACGGGCCAAATCACGAAATCAAACATGTCCACCACATAGCCCAGCCGAATTCGGTCGGCGAAGTTGCCCAGCGCGCCGCCCAGCAGCAACCCCGTCAGCAGTTGCACAGCAGGGCGTGGTTTATAGCGGTAGTGATACCAGATTAGCCCACTGGCGACACACAAAGCGAGCGGAATAGTGAGCCAGCCACGCCCTTCCAGCAGCCCGAACGCGATCCCCGTGTTGTGCGTAAGCGTGAAGTAGAAGTAGGGAGGCAACACGGGAACTGACTGGTCTAAAGTCAGGCTTGCCGTCGCCCAGAGCTTGGTCAGCTGATCCAGCAGGAACACTGCGATTGCCGCGCGCCAAAACATCGGAGTATAGGATACCCTGCAATCGGGGCTTCTCGCTTCGCCGATACGCCCCCCTGCGCTTGCAACCACACGCACACTCCCCAGATCGGCTCAACCGCCAGAAAAAAGGTATACTTCTTCTCGATGGCGGCACGGATCGGCATCTTGACCGTCGAACTTCATATCGGCGGTTGTCGCTCGCTGAAGGAGAAGCGACAGGTGGTGCGAAGCCTCATTACCCGCCTGCGCAACGATTTCAACCTCTCGATTGCGGAGGTCGACCATCACGATTTGCACCAGCGGGCGTGTCTTGCTATCGCGTGCGTGGGTAATCAGGGCGACTTCGTCAATCGAGTGCTGGATACCGTGCTGGAACGCCTGGAGAACGAAGGGCGTATCATGCTACTGGAGAGCCATTTAGAGCTTCTTTGACAAGGAGGACGCCGATGGGCGGACGCATGGAACGATTGGAATCGCTCCTGACTGCCGAACTCAGTCAGGTGCTACTGAAGGATTTAGCAGGGCAAGATTTAGGCTTGGCGACGATTACGGGCGTAAAGATCGCACGCGACCTCTCGCAGGCAACCGTTTATGTGAGCGTGTTCGGCGACGAGCGACGGCGGAAACAGACCTTAGATACGCTCCAGCACTCAGCGGGCTATATCAAGGGGCTGCTCGGTAAGCGGCTCCACTTGAAGCGTATTCCGAAGCTGGTGTTTGTGGACGACCCCTCGCTGCGCGACGCTGACCGCATCAATCGCTTACTCAAGGATGGCTAAGCCGCTCCTTGCGTGGATGCCTGTGCGCCTCATCCACCCGATTTTACAGGGACAGATGAGCGTGGTGGATTGGTTGCGTCGTGCGCCCGATTTCGGCGTTCAGGCAGTGGAAATTTACCACGCCTTCCTCAGCGAGGCGAATCTGTCGCAAGTCAAGGCGGAGTTGGACGCGCTTGGGCTGCGCGTGAGCCAGATAACTTGCGCGCCCGACTTCACGAACCCAGACCCCGCCGTACGCGCTGCCGAACTGGACGCCATGAAACGGCGCGTGGAGTGGGCAGCGCAGCTGGGCGCGGACGCCGTGCGCACAACGGCAGGGATGGTTCACAACAATGTTGATCCCAACGACGCCGCAAAGCACGCTGCCGAATGCCTAATCAAACTCGCGGAGTATGCCGTGCCCTGCGGGGTGTACCCCTGCTATGAAAACCATTACAAAGACCGCCTGTGGACGCGCGAGGACTTCTCGTTCCTGCCTGAACGGTTCCTGCAGATTTTTGAACTAATTGAACCGACGCCTGTGCGCGTAAACTTCGATTTCGCGAACCCGCTGATGACAGGGACAGACCCTGTCTGGCTCCTGAAGCGCGTGGTACACAAGGTGCACCATGTGCATGCAGGCGACCGCTTGCCTGGAGAGTACCAGCACAGCGTGCTGGGCGAGGGTGCGGTTCCGTTCCAACCCTTGCTGCAGGTTCTCAAGGCGCACGGCTACGCAGGCTACTTGAGCATCGAGGATGGCCAACCGCGCGGCGATGATGGCTTCCGCCAGTCGCTGGCGTTCCTGCAAGCGCAGGTCAACGCGATCTGGAACACATAACCCCCTCTCAGGGCGTCCGAAAAACTGGCAGTACAGGGCGCGCGTGCAGGTGCGCCCCTGCCCTATAGGGGCAGACCTACGCGCCTGCCACTTTTCGAACATCCTTAACCACTCCGTCAAAAATGTGGTACAATATTCAGCGCAGCAGTGCCTGCTTGGAAGAACACGACCCAACTCCGCCGCTATAAGAAGTGTCATGCAACGCGCATAATCTTGGGAGCAGGCGAATAGTGGGAGTCATAGCGGCAGGGCGTGCGCACGCGACCTCTGCGCGGTATCCGCGCTCTACTCAGCTGGCTCTTGCGAAACACGCACAGCGGGAGGGCGATGAAGATGGCGATAACAAGGAAAG
>CALAMM010000154.1 GCA_937925775.1 uncultured Fimbriimonadales bacterium | reverse complement strand
GACCGCCTTCCGCGAGCGTTTCGATGGGCGTTTGCAGGCTCTCGATCGCTTGCGCGGCTTGACGATAGGCGCGTGATTTGTAGGGGCTATCGCCCACATAATCGCTCAAGTCGGCAAGCTCGCGTAGCTGCTGAGCGAGTGCCTCGTGATGCATAGCGGGATTATACCTTCTGCAGAAAATTCGCCCGAATTCCGCTGCGGAGGAAGCAGGAATTGCCTCTTGCAAGCAACGCTGTGCAGGATAAGGAGGCACAATCTATGCGTTCTGGCAGAGGCTTTACGCTGATTGAGTTGTTGGTAGTTATCGCGATTATCGCCATCTTAGCGGCGATACTGTTCCCGGTGTTCGCGCAGGCGCGCGAGTCGGCGCGTCAGACGACCTGCCTTTAGAACCTGAAGCAGCTAACGACGGGTATCCTCGCCTACATGACCGATTACGAGAACTACATTGTACCGTCGTTTAGCACTTCGGTTCCGAATCCCTTTGGGGGTGGGACAAACGCGCCCTGAGATTATGACCTCGCGCACGGTCAAAGGCATCTGGTACTGCCCTGCAGACTCGACGACAGTGGTCGGCTACGGGGGCGAGAACAGCCTGTTCGAGCTTATAGGACTGCGCCATTATCAGGTGTTCGGGCACGACTACATGTTCAACACTTGGCTCGTCTACAACTACTCCGACCGCCTGCGCGGAGGCACGCCGAGTCAGTGGGTCTTCAGTCCCAAGTCGCTGGCAGGCGTGGCACGCCCTGCCGAGATTATCATCTTCTTCGATGCCTTCGCCATGTGGCACGGAACTTCCAAAGGGCCGAACGGCGGTCCAATCCCCGAAAACTGGAATGTCGCGTTCGTGGACGGGCACGCGAAGAACATCCCGCACACTGTGTTTATGGACCAACACCCGTCGTTCCCGTCGGCAGGCGGACGCACCATTCGCCTCAACCAAGACCCAGCGGCGGAGAACCCGAACCTATAAACTCTCCTATCTGTCTGGCAGGAACGCCTCCCGACGCGGCGAACTCCACGCCGTGCGGGAGGCGTTCTATGTACTCCATCTGGGAGAAACTGGAGCGCAAGGAGAGAGCGACGCTGCTAAGTGTGTACGCGGCGTCTGTAGTTCTGGCAGGATTGCTGGGGTACGGTTGGGGGCGCGGCGAGCCGACCCACCCCGTTCAGACTGCCAGCCTCAGTGCAGGGGGTCTCGCTGAGGTCGTCGACTTGAGCCAACCGCCTCAGCCTGAAGCCCATAGCGCGAAGCCTTTCGAGCCTGTTGTCGTCGAAAACTCGCCCTCGGAGACGCTGGTCGTGCATGTCGCAGGCGCGGTCAAAAAATCAGGCGTGTACCGCCTTGCGCCGAACAGCCGTGTGGCGGACGCCATCGAGCAGGCAGGCGGCGCGACCGCGAACGCCGACTTGGACGCGCTCAACCTCGCCGAACCGCTCGTCGACGGGCAGAAAATCCACGTGCCGCGCAAGGGGGAGACGCCCCCGCCGAATACCACTGCCCACAAGCCCGCTGCATCCCCCGCGCCGCGCACTGAAACGCCTCAAGCCACCACCGTGCGGTTCCCGATAGACCTCAACACCGCCACCCCTGAGCAACTGGAGGCAATCCCGGGAATCGGCCCCGTGCTGGCGCAGCGAATCGTGGAGTACCGAAAAATGCACGGCAAGTTCCAGTCGGTGGACGACCTGCTGGAGGTGCATGGCATCGGGCGGAAACGGCTGGAGAATATGCGCCCGTATGTGACGGTGAAGTAGCCTACTCTCCCTCCACGCAAGTGTGAGGGCGATAGCCCGCTCGTGTCGCCTCTTCGGCAGAGCGGAATCGAACCTGATTTTCGGGCTTGGGCAGTCGTGGGCAGTCGGGCGCGTGGTAGACCTTCGAGTGGCGATTGCCAATCACTATGCCTGAGTGTATCGCTTTCGTGGAGGGCTTCGCTGGGGCGGGCTGGGTGGGCGCGCGCCGCTCCGTAGCAATCTGCAGCTGCTTGTCCGCGCCGAGCCGCATCACGATATCGCCGTGCCAATCGGTGCGGTAGAGGCGCACGCCCTGCAGGAGCGCGAGCGTTTCTCGGTGCGGATGCCCGTAGCGGTTGCTCGCGCCGACGGAAATCACAGCAACGCGCGGCTTCACCCGATCGAGGAACGCTCTGTCTGTGCCGTTCGACGCGCCGTGATGCGACACTTTGAGCACCTCCGCTCGCAGGTTCACCCGCGCCTCATACAAACGCCTACGCCCCTCACGCTCGATATCGCCCGTGAAGAGAAAACTGCCCCCTGGCGCATCCACACGCAGCACAAGGCTGTTATTGTTCGGGTCGGAGCGTGTGCCCACGAGCAGTGGCTCGCGCGGCGCAAGCACGCTGAGACGCACCTCCGGCGCAGGCTCCAAAGTCAACCCACTGCGCACCTTGCGAAACACAGGACGCTTGCCATCGGGCGTTTTCGCGCGCCGCACCGCAAGCAGAAAATCGCGATAAACAGGCGACTCGAACGGCATCGCAATATCCCAAACCTCCACCACAGGGAACGAGTTAAGCACCTGAATCAGCCCGCCGATGTGGTCGCTATGCGGATGCGTTGCCACGAGCCAGTCAATCTGTTTCACGCCGCGCTGGTTCAGCTTCTGCACGAGTCGCCGACCCTGAGTGGTCTCCCCCCCGTCGATGAGCATCGTCTTGCCGTTGGGAAACACGATCAGGGCACTATCGCCCTGCCCCACATCGAAAAACACCACTTGGAGCGCCCCTGAAGAACTCGTCTCTGGGGTAGAAGGGTTCGAAGAGGGCTTGGACGAAGGCGCACAGCCGATGATAAAGCCCAAAACGAGCGTGAGTAGCCCATAGAAACCGCGACGCATAGCGGTATTATACTTCAAGGGGACTTCCTCCGAAAGCGAGTTTTGCGCCCCCTTGCAGGGGGATGCCCCGTCTGGTGGGGGTACACATCTTGGGTTCATCACGGTACGGGTAGGTGACGGCGCGCGGCTTTTGACCCCCTCCTTTGGGTTCCCCCTACTGCGTAGAGGGAACCGTGCCGCCCCATCGGTTGTTTCCTGTGTGCGGGGCGTTCTCGGTTTCCCCTGCTTGCACGGGGAACCGTGCCCCTCCCCCATCGGTTCCCCCTGCTTGTAAGGGGAACCTATGGGAGGGGGTCAACAACGCTCCATCACCGACGCTCCGACGAATGACCTCCAGCCGAGAGGGCACATTT
>CALAMM010000153.1 GCA_937925775.1 uncultured Fimbriimonadales bacterium | reverse complement strand
AAAAAAACGCCGACGCTACGAGTTGGGTGTTGTTCGTCGGCGGGGACACTTTGTGACGCCAAGAAAGGCGTCGCACCCGTGCTTGCGTGGCTTGGGCAGTCGCGTTGCCGTAGGGGACGCTGACAAATGCCAGTGCAATGGTTGAGCGGAGCTGTCCCATGCCCACAAACGAGCGTGGGACAGCCCCCGCTGCCGAGAGGAGGTACTGAGCTTATCGACGGTAATCGGGACCTGTTGTTTCAGGGAAGGTATAGATGCCGCGCTGCTGGTACTCGTAGATAATCTCAGCTTGGGTGCGGAAGCTGCCGTCGGGGTTCTGGAACGAGGGGTCTTTGTAGAACTTCGCGTGCCCATCGCAGAAAGTCCAGTTGCGCCCCCCTTGGTGGCGCCCGCCCTTGCGCCAGCGTGCATCGTTCTGGTTGTTGCCGTAGCCGGGCGCGATGTACCACGCAGCAAAGGCGTTGCCATTAGGAGCGATGTTGCTGCCGACATCCGCGATGAAGAACACATTCGCAGGGGCGTAAATGCCCGCCAGCGGACGCATCTTCTCACCGCGATAGTTGTTGCGGTCAAATCCAAGGTCATAGGTGCGGCTGAGGAAGTAGTTGCCCGCGTAGGAGAGCGGGAACACATCGCGCATCGCGTTCACCACATTGCGCATCCCCACATACGCGCCCGGCATATTCACCGCCAACAGCTGCGCCTCGTAGCAGTACGAGCCGAGCTTGTTGAACCCGCCCTTGTCAGGGTCGCTGGGACACTGGAATATCTTCCAGTTCTTGATGTACGGCGCGCTCGCTATCGGGAACGAGAACACACCACTGAAGTAGTCGTCGCCAATCGCGTACACCCCGTTCGCGTTCGGTACTGGGCTACTGCACGGACCAACCCAGCCTGTCTCCGGCAGAATCTCGTCGTAGTCTTGCGCGTACATCATGCCCGCCAGACCAATCTGACGCGCGTTCGACAGACACGAGGACTTGCGTGCACTCTCACGCGCCTGTGCAAACACAGGAAACAGAATCGCCGCTAAAATGGCGATTATCGCGATTACTACCAACAACTCGATCAAGGTAAACCCGTTTCTGCGCATGGCTGTACCTCCGAATTTCAGGGTACTGGGAGCGATGTTAAGATGTGGTAAAGATAGGCGAGATGCCGCGCGAATCGAGGGCGTTTCGCTTCGGTCTGAGCCTGCTGTCTGGTTCCCTCGGAAGGAGGCGTGATAGGCTCCGCAGGTATAATTTTTTGTGGCGATGACCTTGACGATGTTCTTTATCGTGATGCTGTTGACGCTGTTTGGGGGCGCGCTGGCTTACGCAGGCGACTGGCTCGGCAGGAAGCTGGGCAAGCAACGGCTCAGCCTGTTCGGCATCCGCCCCCGCTACACCGCCACGCTCATCACCACCCTCACAGGCTGTCTCACGGTTGCCCTCACTGTGGTGGGCATGACGCTGGCGAACGAATCGTTCCGCGCATGGATTACGCGCGGCGACCGAATCCTTGCAGAGCTGCGGGCAAACGAAGCGACCCTGAAAGAGCTCCAAGCGCGCAACGCCGCGTTGCAGCGCGCGAACGAGCAAATCCGTGCGGAACAGGCACGCTTGAGCGCAGAACTCAAGCGAATCGAAACCGAGTACCAAGCACGGCTGAAACAGGTACAGCAACTCCAACTCCAACTCGCGCGGGCTGAACAGCAGCTGCATCGAAGCACGGAACAACTCGCGCGGGCACAGGCACAGCTGAAACAGGCACGCCAAACCCGAGAGCAGCTCCAGCAGCAGATTCAGGCGACACGCGCCCAAGTTGCCGCGTTGGAGCGCCAACAGGCGCAGCTGCGTCGCCAGAACGACGAGTTCGCTGAGCAGGGCGTGGCGCTCGCCTCAGAAAACGCGAAACTCGATTCCGAGAATCGGCGATTGCAGGCGCAGAACCAGCAGCTGGCGGAACACAATCGGCAGCTCGCTCAGGAGAACCAGCAGTTAGAGAGGCAGAACAGCATCCTTTTGGAGCGCAACGCCGCGCTGCGTCGCCAGCGCGATGAGCTCGACCGCGCCGCGCAAGAGCTGGTGCAGCTGGCGAACATTCGGCTCAGCCCGATTGCTGTGCAGATTGGCGAGGAGCTGGGGCGCGTGGTCATCCCTGCAGGCTGGAGCGAGGTGCGCGTGCGCCAAGCGTTGCAGGACTTGCTGAACCTCGCGGATCGAACGGCTCGCGAGCGCGGCGCTGCGCCCGCCATAGGGCAGACCCGCGCCGTCTTCATCCCCGAAAAGCGCGTGCGCCTCGCCTCGGGTGAACAAGTGGAAATCACCGAGAGCGAGAGCCTGGAAGCGATCCAACAGAACATCCGCATGTCGGGCGACTCGGTCGTGGTGGTCGCCGTCGCGCTCACTAACACGGCGCAGGATGAGCCTGTGCCAATTGAACTGCGCCTGTTCCGAAACCGCAAGGTGTTCGAGGAGGGTGAGGAAATTGCCCGATTCTCGGTCGATTGCCGTCCTGACCGCAACCCGCTTGGGCAGGTGCTGACCTTTCTGCAGACCGAGGTGCGTGAACGCGCTATCGAGGCAGGCATCTTGCCCCGTCAGGAGCGTGCGGGCAGCCCCCCTACAGTCGGCGAGACTTCCCCAGAGACCTTGCTCGAGCTGATGGAGCAAGCGCGCCAGTGCCGCACAGAGCGCGTCCTGCTCATCGTACGCGCTGCGAAGACCACCTACGCGAGCGATACGCTGAGCCTGAAGTTCGAAATAATCCCTGACCGCACGGCAGGGAAAGGCTAAACCGCGTCGAATCCCACGCCCATGCAACGGCTCATCGGCGCACACACTTCCACCGCGGGCGGATTGCAAAACGCGCTCTATGAAGGGAAACGACTCGGCTGCACCGCCGTCCAGATTTTCACTGCCAGCCCCCGCCAGTGGCAGCCGACCTCTGTCTCCCAAGAGCAGGTCGAGAAATTACAGCAGGCACGCGCCGAAACAGGTATCGAATGCGTCGTATCGCACGCGGCGTATCTGATTAACCTCGCGTCGCAAGACGCCGACACGCGCCGTAAGGCATATCAGGCGTATCTGGCGGAGTTGCAGCGTTGCGCCGCGCTGGGCATCCGCTACGCCGTCGTGCATATGGGGTCGCACCCCGACTTTGAAACGGGGATGGAACTGCTTATCGAGAGCCTGCGCAACCTGCTTGCCGAGATGCCTGAGGGGGTGTGCATCGCGATGGAAACGATGGCAGGTCAAGGCAGCGCGCTCTGCTATAGGTTCGAGCATTTCGCGCGGATTTATGAGGCGTTGCCCGATGAACGGCTCGTCATCTGCGCCGACTCGTGCCACTTGTTCGCGGCGGGCTATGACCTGCGCACGCCCGACACCTACGAAGCGGTGTGGGAAACTTTCGATCGCCTGATTGGACTGTCGCGTCTGCAGGTGTGGCATCTCAACGACTCCAAAAAACCGCTCGGCGCTCGTGTCGATCGGCATGAACATATCGGCGAGGGCGAGCTGGGCTTGAGTGCATTTGAACTGATTCTGAATGATAAGCGATTCGAGCATCTACCGATGGTTATCGAGACGCCTGACGAGAACCGCTACGCGGAGGATTTGGCGAAGTTGTGGGGCATTGTGAACCGTTTGGGGACCTAATCCCCGCTCTCGTGCGCTTTCCGCAGGGCTTCCTGCATAATCGCGTGCAGGGGTGCGCCGTGTTGCCGCGCGAGGGCGGCGCAGTCGTCATATTCGGGCGCAAGGTGCAGGACGCGCCCCCCCTCACGCGCCCGCTTGACCCGCACGACGCCGTACGCCGTCTCCACCTGCTGGTAATCGCGCTGGAGGCAGCGGCGGTTCATCAGGCTGTAGCGCACGCCCAGCGTGGGCGTCTCGCGCAGGAGCAGGCTCATCAGCGC
>CALAMM010000152.1 GCA_937925775.1 uncultured Fimbriimonadales bacterium | reverse complement strand
GCTGTTAATCGCCATCGTACCCGTGAGGTTCTCCATCGTGGGCACGATACCAAAATCGTACTGGCTTTGGAACTGGCTTTTAGACACATCACCTGCGACGAGGATGCTTGCTTCCACGCCCCACAGGCGCAGGGCGTTGCGCCACATCCGCGCCAACCGCAGGTTGCGCGTGTACGCCGTGCTGTTCCGATCGTTGTGCGGTACTATCAGAGCCACTCGCTTGCGCGCCATAGCATTCCTATTATAGCACACTTTGAAAGCAGGTGCTTAGGCTATCGCGAGTGCTACGCAAGTAGGGCGTCGATTGCTCCCTGTAAATCACGGATTAGGTCGTCGGGGTTCTCCAGCCCCACATAAATGCGAAAGAGCCAAGGCGATTTGCCCTGCGCGTTCGCTTCCCCGTGCGCCCAGCCCAGCAGTAGGCTTTCATAGCCGCCCCAGCTGCATCCGAATCGGAACAGGCGTAGTCGCTCCGTAAAAGCGTAGGCTTGCTCTTCGGTAATCGGAACGGTCTCGAAGCTGAACAAGCTGCTGTAGCCGCGCATCTGTGCCTGCGCCAGTGCGTGTTGCGGATGATCGGGCAAGCCGGGGTGGTTGACCCTTGCGACATGCGGCTGCGACGCCAACCACTTAGCGACCTGCAGTCCGCTCCGATGGGCGCGCTCCATTCGTATCGGCAGGGTGCGTAGCCCGCGCAGCAACAGCCAGCCGCTGAACGGCTCCAGAACGCCGCCCAGCAGCTCGCGCGTCTGGCGAATACGCACGATATCCTCCATGCCCCCTGCCACGACGCCCGCGAGTAGATCGCTATGCCCGCCGAGATACTTGCTCGCGCTGTGCAACACAAGATCCACGCCCAGCGCGTGTGGGTTCTGAAACACCGGCGTCGCCCAGCTGTTGTCGCAGAGCGTGCGAATCCCGTGCGCCCGCGCCCACTGGCTCACCGCGCGGAGGTCTTGGAGGCGAAAATAAAGGCTGGAAGGGCTTTCCAAGTAAATCAGGCGCGTGTTGGGCTGGACGGCTGCCTCGAACTCTTCCATCCGCTCACCCGAAACGAAGGTGGTCTGCACACCATAGCGTGTCAGCCACGATCCCAACAGCGTGCGTGTTGGTGGATAAGCAGTATCTACACAGATTACATGGGCGCCGCATTCCGCGAAGGTGAGTATCGCCGACGCGATCGCCGCCATGCCCGAACTGAAGCAGAGCGCGTCCTCTGTGCTCTCCAGCGCCGCGAGTTTCTGCTCAGCAAGGCGCACCGTGGGGTTATCAGCGCGTGTGTAAGTGTAGCCGAACTCGTTGCGCCCTTGCCGAGCGTTGCGCTCGCGCAGCGTGCGAGCAGTGAACAGTGAGGTCTGCACAATCGGCGGCGTCACGGAGCCATAGGGAAACGACTCTTCCTCGCCCAAATGCTGTAGCAGCGTCTCCACTGAAAACTCTTGCTTCATCGCTTACTTAGAGTGTACCTCGTTTACCCCCCAGACATCGCAACAGGATGTTTTCGCGATGGCTCGAATCAATAAAGCATGCGAAGTGGACTGTTCGATGCTTGGTGGAAGCAGCTGGCGCAGTGGTTTCTGGAAGGGTTTATTCTGCTGCTCCATCCGAAGTTGCACGCGATGATCGACTGGAGCGTTCCTGTCGTGTTTCTGGATAAGGAGCTGCAGCCGCTTCGTCCTAAACAGCGGAAGCGTCTGTTGGTCGACATCCTGATTCGTGTGCAGCTCAAAACAGGTGAAGTGCAGCTGCTTCTGATTCATATTGAGGTGCAAGCGGTATTTGACGCGCTGTTCGCCGAGCGGATGTTTCGCTACTTCGCACGGCTCTATCTCCAGTATGAGATGCCGATAGTGTGTATTGCGTTGTTGGTGGATCGGAATCCGCGCTGGCGTCCGCAGCGGTTCGTGTACGAAATGGCGGGCTGTCGCCTGCAGTTCGAGTTTGTCAGCGTCAAGTTGCTGGATTTCGATATGCAGGAGCTGGAGCAGAGCGAAAATCCCTGCGCGTTGCTGTTTTTGGCGTTTCGCCGCGCGCAGGAAACCCAAGGAAACCCTGATCTGCGCCTTCGAGCGCGCTACCATTTGGCAGTTCTGGCGCGCGAACGCGGGTATAATGAATTCGTTATCGCCCAGTTGGACGAACTCGTGGAGGGGATTATGAGCCTACCTGAGATCTTGGAGCAACAATACGAAGAGCTACTGGAGGAATACAAGCGCGAGAAAAAATCGCCCTTCATCTCGGCTGCGGAGCGCATCGGTCTGCGTCAAGGCTTGCAACAGGGATTGCAACAGGGCTTGCAGCAAGGCTTGCAGCAAGGCTTGCAACAAGGCTTGCAACAGGCAATCCTGAATGTTCTCAAGGCGCGGTTTGGGGAGGTTCCTGACTCTCTGAGACGATCTGTGAGCCGAGTCAAGGACATTGAGACCCTACAGAAGCTCTCGGAGCTGTCGGCAACCGTTGAGAGTCTGAGCCGGTTTCGGCGGGCGTTGCCAAAACGCTCTCGGTCAGCAGCTCCCGCAGCTTCGGAATCGCCTGACGCATGACCTTCGCGCGGTGGCTGATGCGGTTCTTGAATTCGGAGGGCAGCTCGGCTAAAGTGCAGCCCAGCGGTGGCAAGAAGAAGATGGGGTCGTATCCGAATCCTGCCTGCCCGCGCGGCGCGTCCGCAATCCGCCCTTCGAGCGTATCCTCGAAAGTGAAGACCTCGCCTGACGGCAACGCGATGGCAACGGCGCAGCGGAATCGCGCCGTGCGTCGCTCGGCGGGGATGTCTTTGAGCATTTCCAGCAAGATGCCCATCTTCACCGAGAAGGGGGTAAGCTCGCCCGCGAAGCGTCGGGAATACATCCCCGGCTGCCCGTTCAGGGCGTCAATCTCCAGCCCTGCATCGTCTGCAAGGCTAATCGCCCCAGTGAACGCGGCACAGGCACGCGCTTTAATCGTCGCGTTGCCCCGATAACTGTCGGCGTTCTCTTCCGGTGGGGGCGGCGCGTCGGGATAATCTGCCAGCAGACAAATCTCGACAGGCAGGTCGCATAACCCTGCGCGCAGCAGCTGCTCGATCTCGCGCGACTTGGAGCGGTTGTGGCTCGCAATCACGACTCGGCTTGGCTCAGGCATCGCTGGTCAGTCGCTCAATCAGCGCCTTCACGCGCTCTTCAATCATCCCGCGCACGCGACGAAACTCCTCCATCGGCAGTCCGACAGGGTCAGGAATGTTCCAGTGTTCCTGCACGCCCATGTAAGTTGCCGGACACAGTTCATCCGTGCGTGCATCGCACAGGCTCACCACCGCGTCGAACTGGGTAATGTCGAACTCCAGCACGCTCTTGGAGGTCTGGTGCGAGATGTCGATGCCCACTTCGCGCATGGCTTCAATCGCGAGCGGATGCACTTTGCCTGAGGGCGCTGTGCCCGCGCTGAAGGCGACGACTTTGCCCTGCCCGTAGTGGTTGCCAAAGCCCTCCGCCATCTGGCTCCGACACGAGTTCCCAACGCACACAAAGAGCACCAGTTTCGGCTTGTTCTCCATTTCAGTAGCCTCGCTGTTTGTAGTTTTCAATAGTTTGCTTGTAGCGTTCCATCCCATCGGGGCGGTTGATACTGGCGAGGAGGGTTGGGGGGCTACCCGCTGCCACCATCCGTTCTACGATACCCGCCACAACCGCCCAAAGCGCGACCGCCGCGCCGATTCCTGATGCAGGACAAAACGCTGTCTCCACACCCTCGATAGAGAGCATCGCGTCGCCGTAGGGCGCCGCGTTGTCGATGACAAGGTCCACCACCTCAAACAGCCGCTTACCCGACTCATGCTCTGATTGCAGCTTCGAGGAGTAGTCCAGCGCGGTTAGCCCAATCGTGAACACGCCGCGCTCCTTTGCTTGAATTGCCAGCTCTACGGGGAACGGTGTCTTGCCCGACACGCTCCCGATAATCAGCACATCGCCTGAGAGAACTCGGCTCCGATCCAGCGCCGCCCGCACGATACAGCGCACGGTCTCAGGAGTGGTCTGTGCGCCCACGCCCTGCGCCTCACGATACGGGTTCGTGTTTGTCACCTGCAAGTCGAACTGAAGCGGGCTGAACGCTGCCAGCCCCCCTGCGCGGTTAATCAACTCGCGCGAGACAAGATGCCCCGTATCATATACATGGATTACCCCACGACGCAGCAGGCACTCCGCGCAGACATGCGCGGCGCGCTCGATCGACTCTAAGGAGCGCCGCTCCAATATCGCAATCTGCTCGCGGATGCGCTCAAAATAGACTCGTGAAAGGCTCATCGCGGATAGATTCTACTCGATAGGGAACCTAATGCTTCTTTTTCAGGATGGAGACCAGCAGCCACACGCCCAGCACCGCGGCGCCGATGAAGCCGATGATGGTAAGCGTGGTGCCGTAGGGGATATCGCGCGTGGCGGGCAGCAGGAGCGCCAGCCCCACGATGAACGCCGCGACCAGCATGCTCAGCGACAGGCGCGTGATCATTGCGTCCAGGCGGTCGAGGGTTTCCTGCGTCGCACCGATCTGCGCCTCCACAGGCACTTTCCCACGCTCCACGCTCTGCAGCCACTGCACGAGCATCATGGGCATCTCGCGGAGCAGGTAGCGCCAAGTGTCTATCTGTTCCACCATCTCCTGCACGCTCAGCGTTGGGAGCCATGCGGTCTTGCTCAGCTGGCGCACAAACGGCTTGGAGACCGCAAACAGGTCGTAGTCGGGGTCTAACTGCCTGCCGATGCCCTCCAGCATCACAAGCGTCTTACCTACCAGCCACAGATTGCTCGGCATGCGTAGATGATAGTGCCGACACAGCTCGGTCAGGTCGTTCCAGAACTCCGTGAATCGGCTCTCTTTGAGGGTGCGCCCACGATATTTGCTGATTATCCGCTCCGCTGCGCGGGCGAGCTTGGAACGATCCGTGAAGCGCGTAAACGCGCCCATCCGCGCAAACACATTCAGCATCGCATGCACATCCAAGCGCACAATTGCAATATAAAGGCGTGTCAAGTTCAGGCGGTCGTCCTCGTTCAGCACGCCTACCATGCCAAAATCCAGCACGCCAATCCGCCCGTCAGGCAGGATTAGGTAGTTGCCAGGGTGGGGGTCGGCGTGGAAAAAGCCGTCTTCCAGCACCTCTTTGATAATCAGGCGCGAGGCGCGCAGGGCAATCTCGCGCGTGTCGTGCCCTGCCGCGCGGAGCGCGTCTCCATCGTCCACTTTGATCCCCTCTAAACGCTCCATCACCAGCAGCCGTTCCGTGCAATACGCATCGAAAAAGCGCGGGATGTAGACTTCCGCCTCGCCAGCGAAATTGCGGCGGAACTGCTCGGCGTTGCGCCTCTCACGGCGGTAATCCAGCTCGTTCAGCAGGGTGAACGCGAAATCCTCCGCGACGGTTTCAGGGTCGTACAACTCGCCCAACTGGGTACGCTGCGCGAGGCTCGCCAAATCGTGCAGGATTTCCAAATCCAGTTCGACCGTTTCGCGAATGTGGGGACGCTGCACTTTCACGGCGACGGGGGTTCCATCCAGCAGCTCCGCGGCGTAGACCTGCGAGAGCGAGGCGGAGCCGAGCGGTTCAGGCCCGATGCGGGCGAACACCTCCTCTATCGGGCGACCCAGCTCCGCTTCGATAACAGGGCGCATCGTCTCCCACGGCTCAGCGGGCGCGTTGTCCTGCAGTTTGCGTAGTTCCTCGATAAACGGCTCAGGCAGCAGGTCGGAGCGCGTGCTGAGAATCTGTCCGAGTTTGATGAAGGTAGGACCGAGTTCTTCTATCGCGGCGCGCAGGTGCTGCGCTGGCGACTCGAGGGGTTCCTCAGGCGGGCGCAGTTCGCTTTTGGCGAGGGCAAGGCGTCGGTGGACACTGAGGTACTCCAGCGCACCGCCGAAGCCATGTCGCACCAACACGCTAACGACTTGCCGATAGCGCTGCAGACTGCGCACGCGCCGCGTGAAAGGGCGCATCGATTACCCCTGAGACGGCGTCTCCAACTTGTGTAGGATTGCGTCGAGTTTCTTCTCGAGCGTCTTGATGTCGGCGTGCGTGGGCAGCTGGAGCTCTTTCAACACCTCCTGCACTTCGTCGCGAATGAGTTTACGCAGGGCGTTGCGCTCCTTTTCACCGCGCTTGAGCAGCTGCTCGACCATTTCGCTTGCTTCCTCGCGCTGCGCCTGCCCCCGCTTGACCATCTCATCCACCAGGCTCTGCGCCGTCTCGCGCGTCAGCGACACCGCGCCCAGTCCCATTAGCACGCTCTGTTCCAGTAAACCGCGAATCGATGCCATCGCTTGAGTGCCTCCAGCCAATTATACCGATTGAAGAGGCATCGACCGCAGCGGCTCTGTGCCCTGTCGATGCCCCCTCACGCAAGGCGCGTCGCCCACGGGGCAGACCGCCTCTACAGACTCGCGGGAATCAGATAAGAGCTCTTCGCCTTCGGATCGTGGATGGCGAGGAAGATGTAAAACATTTCATCGTAGGTGCCCTCGCCGAAGCGCACTAAGCGCGGCGGGTTGCTGGGGTTGTTCGGATTATCCGACGAGTTGTCATACCAGCCCACGCACTCCACGACCGTGCCCGGCGGCAGCTCGATAGGCTTCTCATAGAAGTATGCCTGTTGCCAGTTGAAGTCGTAGTCGGTGATTTGCAGGAGCGGGATGGTGCGTCCGTCAGGCGTTTTGGCGACGACCTCCGTGCCGCGCGCAATCAGGTGCATATGCGCCATAATGGAGAGCGCGTACACAGGGCGGTCGCTCGGCGTGACCCAGCGGGCGTGAACGCGATAGTTCTTTTCACCCGGCGGGATATTGATGTCGCGGTTGCCGATGACCACCAGCTGCACCGGTTTGGTCTGCTCCGTGCGGTCGGCGAGGTAAAGCCCGACTTTCGTGCGATCCTTCTCACGCTTGCCCCGCTTGAAGTAGTGGATTTGCATCACGAGGTCGAACTTGCGGGGCAGCACCGCCGCGAAGTTGTCGTCGAGCATAATCGGACGCATGCCAGGCACCCAGCCGCCCAACATCATCAGCGGGATAAAGCCTGTGCCCCCAAAGTTCGAGTAGCCTGGGCGAGGGTCTTCGGCATCCAGCTGGCGGGCGCGCCCTGAAATGTCGACAAACATATTCGCGTGATGCACAACCTCGCGATTACCTGGCTGAATATCGATGCCCACGATGACCTTGTTCTCAGGCAGCTCCACAGGGATTACGAAGTAGCGGTACTCGTCGCCCCCCGTGCCATCCAGTTCATACGCCTCCTGCATTTCCACAATCAGGTCTGGCTCCCCGTAGTACCAGCCCTTGTTGAAAGTGGGAGGCTTGGGAGCCTTGCTTAGGTCGCCAGCAGGCGTGCCTGAGTCGACCCAGCGGGCAATCAGCGCAATCTCCTCGTCGGTCAAGTAGAACTCGTTTTTGAACTTAGCAAAGCCTGGCGTCGGCTTCCACGGGGGCATAAGCCGCTTCTCCGTGTAGTACTTAATCTCCTTCGCCCAGCGTTTGGCATCGTTGTACGATTGCAGCGGGAACGGACCGATGTCGCCAGGATGATGGCAGGTGGTGCATTTCGCGTAGAGGATGGGGGCGATATGCTCGGCGAAGGTGACTTGCGGAAGCGCAGGCGTCTCACTGCGCTCAGGCAGGGTCAGGAAACAGCCCACAACGGTTGTGCGCGATGGCTCGACGGGTTTGCCCGCAAGCGTCGCCCGAATCGCGTCGCGCAGGTACTGGTGCTGACCGACCTCGCGCTTGATGACACTATCGATCGCGCCTGCGTAGACCACCTCCCCCTTGCGGTTCAGCACAAACGCCTGAGGCACATGGGTCGCGCCCACATAGCGAGCAATCTCGACCGCGCCTCGATGCACAATAGGGAACTTCAAGCCCAGCCGCTGCGCATGCTCGCGAGCCGACTCGGCAGTCTCGTCTGCTTCAGGGTAGATGCCGTAGAACGCTACGCCCTGCTTACGGAAGGTCTCGTAGAGCGTATTCAGGCGTGGGGCGTAGCGTGGCACCGCAGGACAGCGCGAGGAAAGCGTGATGAACACCACGGCGTTGGCGTCCTGTAGATCGCTTAGGCGCACGGTTGTGCCGTCTATCGTTGTCCACTGCAATGTGTCGAGCGCGGCGTTTGGCTGCCAGCCTGCCCAGACCAATAGCCCACTCAAACACAGTGTCCCTATGCTCCATCGCATCATCGCCATCACTATCTCTCAAAGTACCCGATTCGCCTCCTGTTTCCTGCCAATTTCCCGAAAATTGCCGAATTTGCTGTCCGCTTTTGGCGGCGTTTTGAGTCTTAATAGGGTGGAATGTCCTGCAAGGGCGTTCCACAGGGCGAATTGGATAGATGTCAGCGGCGCTGGGCTTTGATCCTCCTTTCGACAGCGTCGCTCATTTTTTTTCGTGCGTTTGCTCCTCAAGTTCCCGCAGGCGTTTCTGGAGTGTCGCCATCCGCCCCTGAAGCCACAGCAGATACGCGAAGACTCCAGCCCACACGATGAGGATACTGATGCCCAAAGCGGTCTGCCAGTTCACTGATTCTCGCCTCCAGTGTCAAGGTGGTCGTGCGCAATCGGTACAGTCCGAACGCCAGCAGCCCGTAGGTGATGACCCCAAGATAAATCCCCGCGCGGTAGGACCAGTCCAGCCCCTCCTTGCTTGCCATCACATTGCTGGGGTGCAGTGAAACTTCCTTGAACATCGGCAAGCGGGGTAGGATGTAGACGAGCAGGGGGACGGTCATTGCAGCGAATACGGTGTAGCCTGAACTCACGGCGGCGCGGCGGCGGTCGTCTTCTACCGAGCCGCGTAGCGCGAAGTACGCCGCGTAAATCATCAGCTGCAGGAGGAAGCTCGTCTGGCGGGGATCCCAGTGCCACGGCTTGCCCCACTGCATCGTTGCAAAGACCATGCCCGTAAGCAGAGTGATGACGCCAAAAGTCAAGCCAACCTCGTTCGCGGCGGCGGCGCGGGCATCGTCTAACGGCTCCCGCCGACGCAGGTAGCGCCATCCGAAGAAGCCCCCCGCAAGGAAACAGAGCGTGCAGGTAGCCGCTGCAGGCACATGGAACATGACAATCCGCGCTGAGCCGGGGTCCCGAAAATCCTGCGCAGGCGGCACCCAGTAGAACGCGATTATCGTCAGGACTGTCATCCCCAGCCCCGCGAGCCAGAACGCGATGCGCATAGTAAGAAGATTGTACCCGACTTGCCTGCCCACGCGCAGGGGGTACAATATCTCCCACAGGAGGTAAATGGTATGCTCACAGGGAAGAGGGGCGTAATTTTTGGCGTGGCGAACCAGCACAGCTTGGCATGGAAAATCGCTCAGCGCTGCGCCGCGCACGGCGCAAGCCTTGCAATCGCTTATCAGAACGACCGTTTCGAAGAGAAGGTGAACGCGCTCGCCCGCGAGCTCCCCGACGCCTTCACGCTTCAGTGCGACCTCAACAACGACGCGGAAATCCAGCAGGTCGTCGACACACTGCGTGCGCGTTGGGAGCAGGTGGATTTCATGGCGCACTGTGTCGCGTATGCGCTGCGAGAGGAGTTAGCAGGGCGGTATCTGGACACCTCGCGCGAGGGGTTCAAAATCGCGCTGGAGACCAGTGTGTACACCTTTGTCGCCGCCACGCGCCATCTGGAACCGATACTGCGGGATGGGGCATCGATTCTGACGCTCACCTACTTAGGCAGCGAGCGGGTGGTGCCAGGTTATAATGTGATGGGGGTGGCAAAAGCAGCGCTGGAGGCAAGCGTGCGCTACTTAGCCTACGAACTGGGCGCGCGCCAGATTCGTGTGAATGCGCTCTCGCCCGGACCTGTAAGCACGCTCGCCGCGCGCGGCATTCGCGGCTTCACCTCTATGATGGAATATGTGCGTCATCACGCGCCGTTCAAACGCGACACCGACCCAGACGAGGTGGGCGACGCCGCCGTGTTCCTCTTCAGCGACATGGGACGCGGAATCACGGGCGAAGTCATCTACATCGATGCAGGCTACCACATCCTGGGAATGTAAGCGATGGCAGCGACAAAACCTCAGAAACTGCAACCACTTCCGCCTCTGCCCATCGAGCGGCTCACCCGACCCTTCGTGATGTTCGCCAAGCAGGCGAGCGCGGGGGGTATCGTGCTGCTGGCATGCGCGGTTCTTGCACTCCTGTGGGCGAACTCGCCGCTGGGCGATTACTACTTCCGCCTCTGGGCAACCCCTGTCGAGGTGCGGTTCGGCAACCTAATCGATATCGATAAGCCCCTACTGTTGTGGATTAACGACGGTTTGATGGCGGTGTTCTTCCTCCTGGTGGGGATGGAGATCAAGCGCGAGTTGCTGGTGGGTGAGTTGAGCTCTCCACGCAAAGCGGCGCTCTCGATGGTCGCTGCGCTTGGGGGAATGGTGGTGCCCGCGCTGATTTATGTTGCGTTGAACTGGGGGACTCCCGAGATCCGCGGCTGGGGCGTGCCGATGGCGACCGATATCGCGTTCGCACTGGGCGTACTGGCGCTGCTGGGCACGCGCGCACCGCTCGCCCTGAAAGTGTTTCTGACCGCGCTCGCAATCGTAGATGACCTCGGCGCAGTGCTGGTGATTGCGCTGTTTTACACGGAGAACCTGAAGACCGACGCGCTCTTCTATTCGCTCCTGTTCTGGGGCGGGATGATTCTTATGAATCGTTTGGGGGTGCGCAACGCG
>CALAMM010000151.1 GCA_937925775.1 uncultured Fimbriimonadales bacterium | reverse complement strand
TAGCCTGCTTGGGTTAGGGGACCCCAGAGCATCTGGAACATTCTTTTGTCGCCGCCCAGTCCGTGCATCAGGATTACGCAGGGCAGCTTCGCGTCGCCGCGATTCTTGGGCAGGATGAGAAACGCGGGCACGCGCTGGTCTCGTGCGCTCCGATAGGTGACCTTGTAGACTTGATACTGCGCCGTCTCTTCAACAAGGGTCTCTTGGGGGCTCAGGGGCAGGTTCCTGTCGTAGCCGAAGATGAGGTCGGGGTCGTATCGCGATGCGCTGTTTTGCGCCTGCGTGCAGCTGGCGAGCGTCAGTGCCAGCGCCAGCCATCCCAGAATCGTGATGCGCCGTCCGTTTCGCATGGGTATAAAGATACCCAACCGCCGATAGACGACCTCAATCCCGCGCCATTTCCAGAAAATAGCGATGCACGCGCTCGTCGTCGGTCAGTTCGGGATGAAACGCAGTGGCGAGCAGGTTGCCCTGGCGCACGGCGACGATTTTTCCCTCGAACTCGCTCAGAATCTCCACGCCTTGCCCCGCTTGCGCGACAATCGGCGCACGGATGAACACGCCGCGCACGGGGCGTTCAGGCGTCGGCGTGAACGGGATGTCGGCTTCAAAACTCTCATTTTGTCTGCCGAAGGCGTTGCGGATGACAGCAATGTCCATCAGGCCCAGTCGCGGCTGCGTGCTGCCCTCTATCACCTTCGCCAGCACGATCATGCCTGCGCAGGTTCCGTAAATCGGCATGCCTTGCTCGGCGCGGGCGCGGATGGCTTTGTCCAGCGCATACCGCTCCATCAGCTTGCCAATCGTCGTGCTTTCACCGCCGGGGATAATCAGCGCGTCGACGCTTTCCAAGTCGCGGTGCTTGCGCACCTCACGCGCTTCGACGCCGATTCGCGTGAGCATCGCGAGATGTTCCGCAAAGTCGCCCTGAAGTGCGAGGACCCCGACAACCATTTACCACCCGCGCACTGCCATCAGCTCCTCTTCGGCGAGCTTGCGCACATCGAGGCTGGGCATCGCTTCGCCGAGTCCTTTGGAGATTTCAGCCAGAATCTCAGGCTCACGATAGTAGGTTACGGCGTCCACGATGGCGCGGGCGCGCTTGACAGGGTCGGACGATTTGAAGATGCCGGAGCCGACGAACACCGCCTCGGCGCCGAGCCACATCATCAGCGCGGCATCGGCAGGTGTGGCGATGCCCCCCGCCGAGAAGTTCGGTACAGGAAGCCTGCCTGTCTGGTGAACCTCTACCACAAGGTCGTAGGGTGCTTGCAGCTGCTTGGCAATCGCCATCAGTTCGTCTTCAGGTGCGCTGTGGATTCGGCGGATATCGCGCATAATCGCCCGCATATGGCGCACGGCTTCCACAATGTTGCCCGTGCCCGCCTCGCCCTTGGTGCGAATCATCGCCGCGCCCTCGCCGATGCGCCGCAGCGCCTCGCCTAAATCACGCGCCCCACACACAAACGGCGTCTTGAACGCATGCTTGTTCACATGGTGCTCCTCATCGGCAGGGGTCAGCACCTCGCTCTCATCGATGAAGTCCACACCCAACGCCTCCAGAATCATCGCCTCCGCGAAGTGCCCAATCCGACATTTCGCCATCACGGGGATTGTGACGGCGTTCATAATCTCCTCGATGATTCGCGGGTCGGACATACGGGCGACGCCACCCTCACGCCGAATGTCGGCCGGCACGCGCTCCAACGCCATCACTGCCACTGCGCCCGCCTCTTCGGCAATCTGCGCCTGCTCCGCGTTTACCACATCCATAATCACGCCCCCGCGCAACATCTCGGCTAAACCGACCTTCGTGCGCCAGGTGGCCTTCTGAACAGCATACCGACTCTCGTGCTCGTGGTTCGAAACATTCGGTGTCATAGCGAAAGAATTATACCTGAGGACAGATAGCCCTCGCCTCTCCCACGCAAAAGGAGCAGGGGGTGAGGGCAAAACTCGTCTCGCCGCCTCGGAGGAGGAAACATTCAGAGACTTTCCTCCTGTGCCGATAATAATCCCTGCAACTTCACGACACAAGGAGGGTTCATCATGGCTCATCGCGATAAGATAAAGACCATCAACTGGCTGCTGTACGGTAGCGTGGGCATCGTGATACTCTTTATGCTGATGACCATCGCCACGCTCAACACCGTCAAGGTGAACGGGCCGCTGTATCACCAGATTGCGCAATCGAAAGACCTCACCGCCGACATTCTGCCGCCACCCCTCTATATCGTTGATTCGCGCCAGCGCATCCTCGAGCTCCATCTCGCCGTACTCGGTCAAGACAAAAAACAGGTGCAAGACTATGCCGCTTTCATTCAGGAGGGCAAAGAGGCGTTTGAGAAGAAGTATGCGGAGTGGCGTAGGCAGCTGCCTTCAGGGGAACTGCGCGACAAGTATCTCGTAGCGGTCTATGAACCCGCCCACGAATGGTTCCGCGTGTTTGAAGCAGAGGCACTGCCTGCAGCGCTACGCGGCGACGCCGAGACAGTCTATCGCGTGCGCACTGAGAAGCTGGCACCGCTTTTCAATAAGCATCGTGAAGCGGTGCTACAAATGGCTCGTTATTTGGATACTCAAACGCGGGAGCGCGAGACACAGACAAATGCCCTCATTCGCACCCGCTTGCTCCTGCTTGGCTTGCTCGGGTTGTTTGTACTCGGCGTATTGGCTTATATGGCGTTCGGCGTGATGCGCGGCTTGATGAGCAATGTGAAGCAGTTGCAAAACGCCATCAGCAAGCTGGCGGAGGGCAACTTGGGG